>JAHENE010000013.1 GCA_024643305.1 Thiobacillaceae bacterium
CAGCCATGACTCTGGCGGTGCTGGCGCTGTTTGCCGACGGGCCTTCCATGCTGCGCAATATCGGTTCCTGGCGGGTCAAGGAAACCGACCGCATTGCAGCTATGGCGACGGAGTTGCGCAAGTTCGGCGCGGTGGTGGAAGAGGGTACGGATTATTTGAAAATCACGCCCCCGAAAAACCCCAATCCAAATGTCGCGGTAGATACCTACGACGACCATCGCATGGCGATGTGCTTTTCACTGGTGACTCTGGGCGGCGTGCCAGTACGCATCAACGACCCCAAGTGCGTGAACAAGACCTTCCCTGAATACTTCAATGTGCTGGCCACGATTACTGGCCAGCCAGCGGCCTGCAAACTCGTATGACCATCCCCGTTATTGCAATTGACGGCCCGTCCGCCTCGGGCAAGGGCACCATCGCCGAAAAGGTGGCAGAAAAGCTGGGCTTTAATGTGCTGGATTCCGGTGCGCTCTACCGCCTGACAGCACTCCATGCTATTCGTCTGGGTGTAAGACTCACGGACGAAATATCGGTGGCATCCCTGGCTGCGACCCTTCCGGCCGAATTTCGCACCGGGGAGGTTTGGCTGGCCGGTGAAAATGTCACCCGGGCGATCCGCACGGAGGACGCAGGCGAGGCGGCTTCGAAAGTGGCGGCTTTGCCCGCCGTGCGCAAGGCCCTGCTGGCGCGCCAGCGGGCCTATGCCGAGGCGCCGGGACTGGTTGCAGACGGCCGTGATATGGGCACGGTGGTTTTCCCGGAGGCGCAAACCAAGGTCTTTCTGACAGCCAGCCCTGAGGCGAGAGCGGAAAGACGTTATAAGCAGTTGATCGAAAAGGGAAACTCTGCTAATCTTGCCGCCCTTGTCCAAGATATGCGGGCACGGGACGAGCGCGATACGCAGCGTGCGGTCGCGCCGCTTAAACCGGCCCCTGATGCGCTGGTGCTGGATTCCACCCAGTTGAATATTGATCAGGTGGTGGAAGCGGTGCTGAAAAGTTATCGCACCAGCCAAAACTTGAAGTGATTAGACGCCAGCCCTGAAACGGTTGGCATGTGTGCAACTAACCCCACTCGCAAGAGTGACCAGAAGGTCTTAATTTAAATGTCTGCTACCCAAACCTCCGTCGCCTCCACCGAAAGCTTTGCCGCCCTGTTTGAGGAATCCCTCAATCGTCAGGAAATGCGTCAGGGTGAAGTCATCACCGCCGAAGTGGTGAACGTCGATGACAATTTCGTCGTGGTCAACGCCGGTCTCAAATCTGAAAGCCTGATTCCCACCGAGGAATTCAAGAACGACCATGGAGAAATCGAAGTCAAAACCGGCGATTTTGTGCAAGTCGCCATCGAATCCCTGGAAGATGGTTTCGGTTCCACCAAACTGTCTCGTGACCGTGCAAAGCGTCTGGCTGCCTGGCTGGATCTGGAAGCGGCCATGAATGAAGGCCGCATCGTCAGCGGCCTGGTTGCCGGCAAGGTCAAGGGAGGCCTGACCGTTCTGATGAACGGCCTGCGCGCCTTCCTGCCCGGCTCGCTGGTGGATGTCCGCCCGATCAAGGACACCACGCCCTACGAAAACAAAGAACTGGAATTCAAGGTCATCAAGCTTGATCGCAAGCGAAACAACGTTGTGGTGTCTCGCCGCGCAGTGCTGGAAGCCAGCATGGGTGCAGACCGCGAAGCACTGATGGAAAACCTCAAGGAAGGCACCATCATCAAAGGCGTGGTCAAGAACATCACCGACTACGGCGCGTTCGTGGACCTGGGCGGCATCGACGGCCTGCTGCATATCACCGACATGGCCTGGCGCCGCGTCAAGCATCCTTCCGAAGTGGTGCAGGTCGGTCAGGAAATCGAAGCCAAGATCCTCAAGTTCGACCAGGAAAAGAACCGCGTTTCCCTCGGCATCAAGCAGCTGGGCGACGACCCCTGGGTCGGCATTGCCCGCCGTTACCCGCAAGGCACCCGCATGTTCGGCAAAGTGGCCAATCTGACCGACTACGGCGCGTTCGTTGAAATCGAACCCGGCATTGAAGGCCTGGTGCACGTGTCCGAAATGGACTGGACCAACAAGAACGTCAGCCCCGGCAAGATCGTCCAGCTGGGTGACGAAGTTGAAGTCATGGTGCTTGACATCGACGAAGACAAGCGCCGCATCTCCCTGGGCATGAAGCAGTGCAAGGCCAATCCCTGGGATGATTTCTCCATGAACCACAAGAAGGGCGACAAGGTTTCCGGCGCCATCAAGTCCATTACCGACTTCGGCGTGTTCATCGGCCTGCCTGGTGGCATCGACGGTCTGGTGCACCTGTCCGACCTGTCCTGGAATCTGCCTGGCGAAGAAGCCGTGCGCAATTTCCGCAAGGGCCAGGATGTAGAGGCCGTAGTGCTGGCCATCGATACTGATCGCGAACGCATCTCCTGGGCATCAAGCAGCTGGAAGGCGATCCGTTCAACTCCTTTGTCGGTACCCACGAAAAGGGCAGCGTCGTGAAGGGTATCGTCAAGTCGCTGGATGCCAAGGGCGCCAATGTCGACCTGGGTGCTGAGATGGAAGGCTATCTACGTGCTTCGGAAATTTCACGTGACCGCGTGGAAGACATCCGCAACCACCTCAAGGAAGGCGACGAGGTGGAGGCCATGATCATCAACGTGGATCGCAAGAACCGCGTGATCAATCTTTCCGTCAAGGCCAAGGACTCGGCTGAGCAGGATGCGGCGATGAAGAAATTCAGCGCAGAATCCACCGCAGCAGCCAGCGGCGCCACCAATCTGGGTGCATTGCTCAAGGCCAAGCTGGACAACAAGAGCGAAGATCAGCAATAAGTTGATTCACATTAAAATCTTGGACAGCAATAAGCCCAGAGCGGTATGACCAAATCCGAACTCATTGCACGTCTTGCCGTTCGCCACCCGCAGTTTCAGGGGGCGGACGCCGAGCTGGCCGTGAAGACCATACTTGATGCCATGATCAAGACCCTGACAACGGGCGGACGCATCGAGATACGTGGCTTTGGCAGCTTCTGCCTCAATTACCGGCCTGCCCGGATGGGACGCAATCCCAAATCGGGTGAAAAGGTTGAGGTGCCGGCTAAGCATGTTCCGCACTTCAAGGCCGGTAAAGAGCTCAGGGAAAAAGTTGATTATCACCAGCCCTGAGAGATGTTCTTGAATGGAAAACGGCGCATTCATGCGCCGTTTTTTCTTTTCAAGAGGTTACAATCACATCATCACGGATACACTTAAAAGCTTATGCGCTACTTCGGCTGGGTCGTAAAAATCCTGATTTTTGTTCTGGTGCTCGGATTCGCACTGCAAAACAGTCAGCCGGTTAGCCTGCATTATTTCTTTGGCTATGTTTGGGAAGCGCCGCTGGTTGTATTGCTGCTGACAGCATTGCTGTTTGGCTCACTTTTGGGCCTGCTTGCACTGTTGCCAACCTTGTTCCGCCTGCGCCGCGAGCGTGCAAAACTGCGCAAGGAACTGGACAGCATGATTGACGCGTCGACCACCTCTCTGCCGGTTGATTGATTATGGAATTTGAATTCTGGTGGCTGCTGGGATTTCCGCTGTTTTTTGCACTGGGCTGGCTGGCCGCCCGCATTGATATAAAGCAAGTCGTCACCGAGTCACGCAGCGTTCCAAATTCATATTTTCGCGGCCTGAATTTTCTGCTCAACGAACAACCGGACAAGGCGCTGGATGCATTCCTGGAAGTCGTCAAGCTTGACCCGGAAACCATCGAACTTCATTTCACCCTGGGTGCGTTGTTCCGCAAGCGCGGCGAACTTGACCGCGCCATTCGCATGCACGAAAACCTGCTGGAACGAGAGACGCTGGCAGAAGAAGACCGGTTGAAGGCGCTGGTTGAACTGGGGCAGGATTACTTGAAGGCCGGCCTGCTCGACCGGGCGGAAGAAGTCTTCACACGTTTGCTGGAAACGCCTTTCTCCGGTCAGGCGCGCCGAAACCTGCTGGAAATCTACGTTCAGGAAAAAGACTGGCATAAGGCTATCAGCGCCGCCACGGAACTGGAAAAACTTTCTGCGCGACCGATGATCGCCGAAATTGCACATTTTAATTGTGAGATTGCGGCACTGGCCATGGTGAAAGGCGATCTTGAATCGGCGCAGAAACATCTTGACGAGGCGCTTTCCGTTCACCGCCAGTGCACACGCGCCAGCATCATGATGGGTGATTTGCTGACGATGCAAGGCAAGATAGAAGAAGCAATCGCAGCGTGGCGCCTGATCGAGTCGCAAAGCTCGTCGCACATGGTTCTGGTGGTGGATCGCATGCTGGAGAATTTCAAGAAGCTTGGACGTCTGGAGGAAGGCCTGAATTGGCTTAAGGGCCTGCTTACCCGCAATCCGTCTCTGGACATGTTCAATACGCTGTATCACGCTGTCATGGAAAGTCAGGGGGCGGAAGCCGCCTATCAACTTGCGCGTGACGAGTTACGCCGCAATCCAAGCCTGCATGCACTGGAACGCCTGGCCGAGGCGGAGCTAATTTCAGCTCCAGAAAATCGGCGCGAGGTGATCCAGAATGCCAAGAGTCTGATCCAGCGTCATGTACAACGTCTGACCCGCTATCACTGCGCAAGCTGCGGTTTCAAGGCTAGCCAGTTCTTCTGGCGCTGTCCTGCCTGCGGACGTTGGGATGGCTTTGACCCTGCCAGACACGAAGAATGAGAACTACCAATATCAGCCCGCGCGTCATCGTTGCTCTCGACTATTCTGAACCACGTTCAGCCCTGGAGCTGGCGCAGAAACTTGATCCTTCCATTTGCCGGTTGAAAGTGGGGAAGGAATTGTTTACCGCAGCCGGGCCGGAACTGGTGCGAGAACTGGTTAAAAAAGGTTTTGGCGTATTTCTGGATCTCAAGTTTCACGACATACCCAATACAGTTGCGGCAGCATGCAGGGCTGCATCCGAGCTCGGCGTATGGATGCTCAATGTGCACGCCAGCGGTGGTCGGAAAATGATGGAGGCGGCGCGATTGGCCGTCAACCATTCCTCGCACAAGCCTTTGTTGATCGGTGTCACGGTACTCACCAGCATGGATGAAACAGCTTTGCATGAAACTGGCGTCAGCGGTAGTCCACGAAATCAGGTTCTAAATCTGGCTGACCTGGCGCAACAAAGCGGACTTGATGGTGTGGTATGTTCGGCGCAGGAGGCAACAGAACTGCGTGCGCGATTTGGGAAAGAGTTTGTTCTGGTGACCCCGGGAATTCGACCGGCTGGATCAGACGTTGGCGACCAGTCGCGGATCATGACTCCCGCCAATGCCATCCGTGCCGGCAGTGATTACCTGGTAATTGGACGACCGATTACCCAGTCGAACGATCCTGTCGTGGCGCTGCAATCCATCCAGAATGAAATAAGCACTTTGTAGGTAACACCGTTATGAAAATTGCTATAGCCGGAACCGGTTACGTGGGTTTGTCGAATGCGGTGCTGCTCGCGCAGCACAACGAAGTGGTCGCACTCGACATTGTGCCGGAGAAGGTGTCGATGTTGAATCGGAAAGAATCACCTATTGTCGATGATGAGATCGAGAATTACCTCAAGCACAAAACGCTCAACTTGAGAGCGACGATGGACAAGCGCGATGCCTATGAAGGCGCGGCATACGTCATCATCGCAACGCCGACCGACTATGATCCTGAAACCAATTACTTCAACACACGTTCGATCGAGTCCGTTATAAGGGATGTGATGGAGTTCAACCCTGATGCGGTGATGGTAATCAAGTCCACTGTACCTGTGGGCTATACCGTCAAGACCAGGGAACAAATGGGCTGCAAGAACCTGATCTTCTCACCCGAGTTCCTGCGCGAAGGCAGGGCTTTGCACGACAACCTGTACCCATCCCGCATTATCGTCGGCGAGCGCTCGGAACGCGCTGAGGTGTTCGCCAATCTGCTCAAGCAGGGCGCGATCAAGCAGGACATCCCTGTGCTGTTTACTGATTCGACCGAAGCCGAGGCGATCAAGCTGTTTGCAAATACTTACCTGGCGATGCGAGTTGCGTACTTCAACGAACTGGACACTTATGCCATGACTCATGGTCTGGACACACGACAGATTATCGAGGGCGTCAGTCTGGACCCGCGCATTGGAGAACATTACAACAATCCGTCGTTCGGTTATGGCGGATATTGCCTTCCCAAAGATACCAAGCAGTTGCTGGCCAACTATCGCGAAGTGCCACAGAACCTCATCCACGCCATCGTCGAATCGAATACCACACGCAAGGATTTCATCGCCGATTCCATCATTCGGATGAACCCGCGTATTGTGGGTGTATACCGCCTGATCATGAAGAGCGGTTCGGACAATTTCCGCGCATCCAGCATCCAGGGCATCATGAAGCGCATCAAGGCCAAAGGCATTGAAGTGATCGTGTATGAACCCGTCGTGAAGGAGCCGGAGTTTTTCCATTCGCGAGTGGTCAACGATTTGACGGAGTTCAAACGACTGGCGGACGTGGTCATCGCCAACCGCATTACCGACGAAATTAAGGACGTGGCCGACAAGGTCTACAGCCGCGATCTGTTCAGCAAGGATTGATTTGAACCGGGACAAGCGGCATGTACAAAACGATTGAGGATTTTGTTGGCAACACGCCACTGGTTGCCTTGAAGCGTATGCCGGGCCAGACGAGCAATACCATTTTGCTCAAGCTCGAAGGCAATAACCCGGCCGGTTCGGTCAAGGACAGGCCTGCGTTGTCCATGATCAAACGCGCTGAGGCAAGAGGCGAGATCAAGCCTGGCGACACCCTTATCGAGGCAACTTCCGGCAACACCGGCATTGCGCTGGCAATGGCTGCCGCCATGATGGGTTACAAGATGATTCTGGTCATGCCGGAACATCTTTCCATCGAACGCCGCCAGAGCATGGCTGCCTATGGTGCGCAAATCGTATTGACACCCAAGGCGGGCAGTATGGAAATGGCACGCGATGTCGCCGACCAGATGGTGCGAGAAGGCAAAGGCATCATGCTCGATCAGTTTTCCAACCCGGACAATCCGATTGCGCATTACGAAGGCACTGCGCCTGAAATCTGGCGCGACACCGAAGGCAAGATTACCCACTTCGTTTCCAGCATGGGTACCACCGGAACCATCATGGGCTGCTCACGTTATTTCAAGGAAGTAAACCCGGCCATCCAGATTATCGGCGTGCAGCCGGAGGAGGGTGCACAGATACCCGGCATTCGCAAATGGCCACAGGAATACCTTCCAAAAATATGTGACTTCAAGCAGATCGACCGCATGATCTATGTCGGCCAGCAGGCTGCAGAAGAGACCACACGACGGCTTGCACGCGAGGAAGGCATATTTGCCGGCGTATCCTCTGGCGGTGCTCTGTATGCAGCGCTGCAGTTGTCCAAGGAAGTCGAGAACGCCGTCATTGTTTCCATTGTTTGCGATCGCGGCGATCGCTATCTGTCTACGGGCGTTTTTCCTGCTTGATGGCAAAATCCAAGACTCAGTACACCTGTACCGAATGCGGTGGCAATTCGCCCAAGTGGCAGGGACAGTGCCCGGCCTGCGGCGCCTGGAATACTTTGGTTGAAACCATTGCCGAGAAAGCCGCGACCAGCCGCTTTCAATCCTTGGCTACAATCAGTGAGGTCAAATCGCTTGCTGAAGTCGAGGCGGTTGAGGACGAGCGCATTTCCACCGGGATTTCCGAACTGGATCGCGTGCTCGGAGATGGCATTGTTCGTGGCGGGGTCGTCCTGATCGGAGGCGATCCGGGAATCGGCAAATCCACGCTGTTGTTGCAGGCGCTGGCGCATTTGTCCGGACAACTGCCTACATTGTACGTAAGCGGCGAAGAGTCAGCCCGGCAAGTGGCATTGCGTGCCAAACGCCTCAATCTCAAAGCCCAGGATCTGCCGCTGCTTTCCGAAATCCAGCTGGAAAAGATCCTTGCCGTGCTCGATGACAAGAAACCCCAGGTGGCGGTAATCGATTCGATTCAGACGGTGTACTCGGAAGCCTTGCAGTCAGCGCCCGGATCGGTGGCACAGGTGCGTGAGTGCGCGGCACAACTCACCCGTTACGCAAAGCGCAGTGGCACCAGCCTTTTCCTGGTTGGTCATGTCACCAAGGAGGGTGCCTTGGCCGGTCCGCGCGTGCTGGAACACATGGTCGATACCGTGCTGTATTTCGAGGGCGATACGGGCTCAAGTTTTCGTCTGGTGCGTGCCTTCAAGAACCGCTTCGGTGCAGTGAATGAGCTCGGCGTGTTTGCCATGACCGAGACCGGGCTGAAGAACGTGACCAATCCTTCGGCACTTTTTCTTTCACGCCATGGCGAGCCGGTGCCTGGTACTTGCGTGGTGGTGACGCAGGAAGGTTCGCGCCCCTTGCTGGTGGAAATCCAGGCCTTGGTGGACAGTGCGCATGGCGGCAATCCCCGGCGCCTATCTGTCGGTCTGGAAAGCAACCGGCTGGCCATGTTGCTGGCCGTGCTGCACCGGCATGCGGGCGTTGCCTGTTTCGATCAGGATGTTTTCATCAATGCGGTAGGCGGAGTCAAAATCGCCGAACCAGCTGCTGACCTCGCCGTGCTGGCGGCCATCGTTTCTTCACTTAAAAGCAAACCGGTCAGAGAGAAACTGGTGATCTTCGGCGAGGTGGGGCTTGCTGGCGAAATCCGACCTGTGCAACGCGGACAGGAGCGACTGAAAGAAGCCGCCAAGCTGGGTTTTACCCATGCCATCGTGCCGGTGGCGAATCAGCCAAAACAGAAAATCGCGGGTATGGAAATCACGGCGGTTAGTAGGTTGGACGAGGCGCTCAGACAGCTTTTCTAGTCAGCCCTGCCTGGCACACTCGATAATCTGCCCGCGCACATCGCTGCTGTCGGGCCCCATCAGCCACACATACCAGGGCATCAGGTCCTCCATCTGGGGCAGCTGTTCCGGCATTTCTCCCGGATGTGTCTTGCGCCGCAGCGGCGAATTCACCGGTCCCGGAATCAGCGTGTTGACGCGGACATTCAGGGTCTGTTCCAGCTCTTCGCTCAGAATCGTGGTCAGTGCTTCCAATGCGGATTTGGAAACGGCATAACCGCCCCAGTAAGCACCTGGTTTATGTCCATGAGTTTCGCCGGTGAAGATGACTGAGGCGTCCGGGGATTCCCTCAGCAAAGGCAAACAGGCCTTGGTCAGCGCGAAGGGCGCTGCCAGGTTCACTTTCATCAGGGTATTCCACTGTTCAAGTGTTTGCAGATACAAAGGGGTCAGGCTGTAAAACGCTGCAGCACTATGCAGGATGCCGTCGAGACGCTTGAGGTGATAGGAAACCGTGCCCGCCAGACGCTCGAATCCGCCTTCATCGGCGGCGCCAAGATCAAATGGGAACATCGCAGGTTCCGCTCCGCCTGAGGCCAGGATCTCGTCATAGATGGCTTCAAGTTTTTTCTCATTGCGGCCCAGCAAGGCAACTGTAGCGCCGTGTCGGGCGTAGGTCAGGGCGGCTTCACGGCCAAGGCCGGAGCCGGCACCGGTTACGAGAATCACACGTTCTTGGAGGCAATCTGGAGCGGCTTGGGCAGGTTTGGTCATGATGCGGAAAGCAGTGTTTGTGCGCATTGTACGCCGCTGCGTACCGCGCCTTCGAGGGTTGATGGATAGGGGCCGTCGACGTAATCGCCAGCCAGGAAAATTCCGGAACGCGGTGTGGCACTCGGCGGCCGATACGTATCCGGGCTACAGGTGAATGTTGCGCGTTTTTCCGTAACGCGTTTAATTATCCGCCCGGGCGGAAGCTGGCCAAAAACCTGCTGCATGCGCGTGTTGATTTCGTCCATCCATCGTGCATCGTCCCATTCCATGTGCTCGCCTTCCGCGCTTGCGACTGCTGCGATAGTTGTAATCTTTTCCTGGCGGATATCCGACCGGCAGGCATTCAGATCGAAAATGAATAGCGGTACCGGATCTACCCAGCCAATGAGCGGCGTCTTGAACCGCAAGGGCGCAAGGAATTTTGCATATACGGTAACGATTGGTTGATAACTCAGTGTGCTGAGCTGACGCGCGATTGCCTGGCAGTCGAATAATTGCTCAAGCAGCGGGATGGCATGCGCCGGCGAAGTGGCGATGATGACCTTATCGTGAATGGCACTGCCATCTTCCAGGACCAGTCTCCACTTTTCGCCGGATCGCTGGATGGAGACGACGCGTGTGCGTGTTCTCACCGTACTGCCATTTTCAACCAGCCAGTCGGCAGCAGGCTCAGGAAACAGGGCGGAAAGGTCACGGGTGGGGAGCAGAAAGTCGCTGTTACCGGCTCTGCCCGTCAAGGCGTCCTTCAGCACGCGTGCAAATACTGAGAACGATGCCTTTTCCGCAGGCGTATTCAAGGCGGCCACGCAAATGGGTTCCCAAAGATAGCGACGAATGGCGGATGGTTGTTCGGCCAAAGCTTGTGCCACCGTGACTGAAGTGTCCGGATTGAAATTTATATTCTTCAGTGCCCGCATAAATCGAATCGCCGCCATTTTGTCTTCGAGCGAGAGGCCACGGGCAAACAGCAATGCAGCCGCAAGATGGAATGGCGCGGGCAGGCGAGGGGCACGGATGAAAACGCCCTCTGGATAATCCAGGGTAAGGGGTAGCCGTAAAAAACCATTTCGGGCGCTGTCCGGATCGACAATCTTCATCAACCGCAGTGTTTCCTTGTAGGCGCCGACAAGGAGGTGCTGTCCGTTATCCAGAAGCGGGGCATCTGCAGTAATGCATCGGGCACGGCCACCCAGTAACTTGCCGGCCTCGTAAACCGTTACCTGGTGGCCCGAACGGGTCAGTTCCACTGCCGCAGCAAGGCCGGACCAGCCGCCGCCAATAATGCCTATATTCATGCGAAGGTCATGGTCTTCCACGCCAACCAGAGTTTTCTCAAGGGCGGCAGGGAGACTCTTCTTTCTAGAACGCGAAAACCGTCGCGGCGGATTTCTTCAAGCAGCGCATGGTAGATCGCCGCCATGGCCAGGCCGGCACGTTGTGCCTTGCGGTCTTCTTGCGGCAGCAAGGCAAACGCGCGCTCATAGGCTTGTGACGCCCGTTCATACTGGAACTGCATCAGGGCTTCAAAACGTTCCGAATGCTTGCGGTTCAATATCTCTGCCGGTTCGACCTTGAACCCTGCAAGTTCTTCTGCCGGGAGGTAAATTCGTCCGCGGCCGGCATCCTCGCCAACATCGCGAATGATATTGGTAAGCTGGAAAGCCAGTCCCAACTCATGCGCATATTTCAAGGTTTGCCGATTCTGGTAGCCAAAAATTTCCGCGGCAACCTGGCCAACCACCCCGGCTGCGCGGTGGCAATATAGAAGCAGGGTTTTGTAATCATCGTAGCGCTGCTGATCCAGGTCCATTTCCATGCCATCGACAATTTCCTCCAGCCATTCGCGGGGTATGTCGCGGGCGCGAATGGTGGGCAACATGGCTTGGGTTACGGGGTGTTCAGGGTGGCCTTCATACATCCGCGAAATTTCAGTACGCCACCATGCCAGTTTGATGCGGGCAATGCCCGGGTCGCTGCACTCGTCCACAACATCATCCAGTTCACGGCACAGCGCGTAAAAAGCGGTAATGCCCTCGCGCACCTTTGGCTTCAATGCCCGGAAGCTGTAGTAGAAGCTGGAACCGCTTGCGGCGGCCTTGTCCTGGCAGTATTCGTTGGGGGTCATGGTTATTTTTTGAAGAGTGCTCGCAGGATGATAACAGCCCAGTCCCATGCGTTCAGGGTAAGCCTGCGTTTGAGCGGTGCAATCGGATCGTTGTACAACTTTCTCAATAGTCTGTCGCCGCCGGCAATGATCATGCGTGTCTCAAAGCCGATGCGGCCTTTCAATACAAGCCCCAAAGGTGCGCTGGCCTGGAGCATGTTGCGCACACGCATGGTCTGGCTGAGCATGAAGCCGCGCCAGCGCTCTTCCGGCGTGGAAACGGTGGATACGACCGCAATGCCGCCCAGGGCAGACGGCATTGCCGGATTTGTCGTCTCGGAAGAGGGAATCTTGCCGCACATCATGCCCAGCAATGCATCTGACAGTCCGGCACGAACAAGTTCATCCTGCGGAAAATATATCCGGTCCTTGCGGTAATCAATCGCCACATCCTGCAAAAAATTGATCAGTTGCAGGCTCGCGCACAAGCCATCGGAATAGGCGAGATGGCGCGGATCCTGGTCATTGAACAGAACCATCAACAGGCGGCCGACCGGGTTGGCCGAACGGCGGCAGTAGTCCATGATCTCTCCAAAATCCGCATAGCGCGTCTTGGTAACATCCTGGCGAAAGGCCGACAGCAGGTCGCGAAACGGCTGCAATGGCAATTGATGCTGGCGGATTACGGTGGACAGGTCGGCAAAAAGCTTGCCCGCTGTCTGTTTCTCTTGCTCGATCAGATCCAGTTGCGCTTCAAATGCATCCAGAGAGGCAATGCGCTGGGCCGGAAGCGCATCACCCTCGTCTGCAAAATCATCGGCTGCACGCGCAAAGGCATAAATCACTTCCACGGGATGGCGCAAGCGTTTGGGCAGGACGAACGACGCGACGGGAAAGTTTTCGTAATGATCGACCGGCACGAGAGAAAAATGAAATGGAGGTGAAAAGAAAAGGGTTTTTGATGCGCAAAGCGGCTGACAGCGGCGGCTTGATTATATTACTATTGCCGGCCCGGAAAAGCTTTGGACCAAGGTCTTCAAACTTGCAGGGATTGCGGAAGTGGCGGAATTGGTAGACGCACTGGATTTAGGTTCCAGCGCCGCAAGGTGTGGGGGTTCGAGTCCCCCCTTCCGCACCAGTTTCCTGGGCAATTGCGCCTAAGTTCCCCAAACCATGGGGCCGCTTGGCTCAGATGCGTACTGGATATTGTTCTGGCCAAGCGATTTGGCGTTTTTCAGAGCCTGATCGGCTTTTGAGAATAGCTTGCCGACGCTGTTTGCGTCATTTGGATAAACGGCAACGCCAATACTGAATGTGATGGTTTCTGCGGTGGTGCCGCTGAATATTTGGCGAACTGATTTGGATAGCTTCTCGGCCACACTTTTGGCTGCATCCATGGAAAGAATATCCGGAATCAGGACGATGAGTTCGTTGTCTCCCCAGCGTGCAACGGTATCCGTGGGGCGCAGACTGTCTGCAAGTGATTTTGCCGCAGCTACCAATGCTTTCTCGCCGGCTCCCCGGCCCAGCTGATTTTCTAACTGCTGGAAGTTGTCATGGCTAATGAAAAATAACGCGAACCCCGTTCCACTGCGGTCTGCGCGAGCCTTGTCATGCGCCATCCTGTCTTCAATGAAGGCGCGGTCTGAAAGTCCGGTGAGTTTGTCATAAGAAACCTCGTGAGAGAGGTGTCCAATGTTGGATCCTGTAATTACCAGCGGCCCGCTGGTCGCGGCCAAGGGGGTTGCCTCCCCCTCACGACGCGACGCCCTGGCTGCCATGCTGATTTGGAGAACTCCGGGTCCGACAAGTCCAATAAAGATAAACACCGAAAGGCCAAGCCATATATTTTTGAGCGACGGCAGGAAAAAGAACCCGATCGAAACCAGCAAAACCAGCACGCCAGCGATCAGTCGAATTGCTAGCTCGGCATATCCGATCCGTGCACCTAATGGGGAATCTTTGGCAAGTTGGGCTTGTGTGTTGCTCATCGGAATGAAAAGGGTCTCCGGGCTATATTTTGTTGTGTATATGCGAGCCCAACTCTCCGGTGCTGACAAATACGTAACAGTCTTATCGGCAATTTTGACTGCTTGTGAAGGGTTGGATGGTGCGCCAAGGGGGATTTTAAATTTGACAGAAGAGGGGATGTTGCAACGAAGAGCTCGAGTGGTCTGGTTGGCGTCGCAAAGAATGTAAGGGCGTGGCCAGATCAGGGGAGAAACGATGGTTCTTGGACTGAAAAAGGCTTTGCTACGATTGCAGTTGGGATTCTGAATGAGCCAGGGAACCTTCTGGTTTTGATGCGTACTGGATGTTGTTCCGCCCCAGCGATTTAGCCAGATAAAGCGCCTTGTCGGCATTTGCCAGCAAATTGCCGGTGCTGTCCGCATCATTCGGATAAACAGCAGCGCCGATACTGAAAGTAATGATTTCTGCGTCGGTGTCCTTGAGCTTCTGGCGAGATGATTCCAGCAGGTTGTCTGCCACTACCCGGGCGGCATCCATGGATGGGAGGTCTGGAATCAGGGCAACAAACTCATCGCCTCCCAAGCGTGCCACTGTATCGCTGGGACGCAGACTTGCCGACAGCGCCTTTGCGACGGCAATCAGCACTTTGTCGCCAGTATGATGACCCAACTGGTCATTGATTTGCTTGAAGTTGTCGAGGTCGATGAAAAGCAGCACTAACCCGGTTTTATGGCGGTCAGCGCGCGCCTTGTCTTGTTCCATCCTGTCTTCAAGCAATGTCCGGTTAGGGAGCCCGGTCAACTCGTCATGAGTGGCTTTATGGGCAACGGCAAGATACTCCTCATACGAGTCGGTAATGTCGCGGAGCACGCCTCGAAGTACGTCACGGTTTTCAACATCACGCGACAAGGTGAAATGACCTTCGACCCAGCGGCCTTCCTGTCTCTCTCCGCGCACGTGAAAATGGATCTTGGCTTGTTGCTCCTTTTTCTCGCGCAGCGTGGAGATCATGCGGTCAAATTTGATCAGGTCCTCGCCGCTTATGCAGTGGCGAAAGTTCATGGGGCCCCCTTCTGGCGCGAGTCCGGCGGCCTGACCAAAAAGCTCCGACCACTTATCCGATGTCCAGGTCAGCCGCCCGTCAGGCGACATCTCGACAATGACCTCATTCAGAAGATTCAGTGTATCCAGAAAGCCAGCACGAGTTTTTTCTGCCGTATGTGCACGTTCCAATGCCTTGAGTTCGTCCCATTCGCTACGAAATCCTACCCGGCGCAGTGTCCATGCCATTATGCAAAATTGTGTAAGGCCGGAACCCATCAGGCCCACGAACAGGAAAAGCGACAAGCCCATCCAGAGGATGTTCATTGAGGGTGCCATGAAGAAGCCCATGGCGATCAGCAGGATAGAAGCGCCCACGATCAGCCGGATCGCGGGCTCGATAAAGCCAAGCCGAGAACCCAAAAGGATTTTCTGGGAAAGTTGAGCCTTCGAGTTGCTCATCGAATTGAAATGGTTTCTCCGATTATTGTTTTCTACATACCCAGTCCAGTCATTAAATTCTGACCAGTAGGGATAACAGATGCTTTAACGGCAGTTTTAACGATGTTTAAAGGATCAATCGCGATGAGATTGCATGCTTTGACAGCTTGAAGTTAAGTATTGAACAAGTTCCATTTTTGATATTTCAGTGGTTGCAAATTCCGCGTTATTCGTATCCAACCTTTTGATTTTGCTGGATGTTTCCATTCTATTCGCCACGCCGTATTCAGGGTGTTCAAAACTGGTTGAAAAGGACTATTGATAGGCCAATTGTTCGGCATAGAATCGCTCCACAGAAAAATAATAAGTACATCGATAATATTTATCAGGTGGGGGCGATGAAAAACGGTTAACCGTCTTCATGCCAACCTTGCCCGGGTTCCCGTGGCGGCATGTCTCCACTTCTTTGCGCATCAACCATTCCATCTGAATGGGGCTGAATACCTGCTACGACAGTTTGTTGAGGACATTTCCCGAGATCAAAGTTGGGACATGTTCCAAATGTGGGCAGTTGCACAAGATTCACGGCTTCAAAGGGCGGTATCTCAAGAATAAGTCTTAATGTCAGGCAACACACAAGGAGGGGGCAGATGAAGCGCAGAAGTTTTCTCAAGGCCGGCACGGCAGGCTTTGCCAGTTTGATGACAGGGAGTGGCTTGTTGTCATGGTCACCGCGTTCAGAAGCGGCAACCATCAGCAAAACGCTCTATATCACCAGCGGAACGCAAACCATGCCAGATGGCGTGTCCGTGTTTTTCAAGGGTTTCAGTGATTCGTCTGCCGACCTCAACGTGCCTGCAACGCCAATCGTTTGCCAGGAAGGCGATACCCTGCAGATCACCATCATCAACCGCCTCTCTGTGACGCACAATTTCGTGATCGGCGGCCTCAAGGCAGGGGATGCCCCCTTGGTCAGCAGCGGCGATATCGCCGGCGGGGGTAGCAAGACAATTACTTACACCATCCCGAGCGGCAAGGCAGGCTCCTACCTCTTCTACGACAACAAGACCACTTACAACGTGTTTCTTGGCCTGCATGGCGGGTTGGCGATCATGCCGTCCGGAAGCAGCACCCAGCTTTATACGGGTAGTCCCACGTTCAAGAAGCAGTTGTTCTGGGTTTTTAACGACATCGACCCGGCTTTGAACAACGCTGTGAAGAATGGCTCGACGGTGCCAAGCAGTTTTACCCCGCGCTATTTCACCATTAATGGACAGACTTCATTGCCGCCCGGAGCAATCGGCTTTGACGATCCAACCAGAGATGCCATGGCAAATCCATCTACCCAGCTTT
>JAHENE010000187.1 GCA_024643305.1 Thiobacillaceae bacterium
CAGGTAATAGAAGCCAAAGATGAGCACTGCAATGATCAGAATCGTCAGCGCCTTGAGCAGAAAGCGCGCCAAAAATTTCCCCCTGAAGCAGCTTGAACAACACGGTAATGAGGTCGCCAACAATGGTTACCGAAGCGACGAGGAGAACAATGTAGGTGAGCCACTTCGAGAGGCGCGACTCGGTCCGTCCCTCATCCTCACGAAATTTACGGAACCATATGCGCATCGCTGCGTAGTAGAGCGGGAACGCGATGATGAGCGATGCAATAGCATGATGTATCGACCGGGTCATTGCCCAATCTCCACCATCAGTTATAGAAGCCAGCGGATCGGGAAAACTCCTGTTGATGATCTGGAAATAAAGCGTCCCAACTGCAGTCGCCACGATTCCGAGGACAATGAACGAAAATAAATTAAGTACGATATCGACCGTGGAGGATTTCCGGGTGAGCGTTGGTCGATTGCCTTCACTTGGCAGTGGAATACCCAGCGTGACAAGCCCTTCACGATAAGCAGCATCCGCCTCTTCTTCCGACCAGCCGACCGCGAGCAGTTCCTCCTTGATCTCTGTCCGGGAAAGGCCGGCCTTTACACGAGACTCAACGTACTGCGCGAGCGAATTCATGTCCATGGTCATACCCGGATATTGTCTGTATGGAAAAAAGGGACGTTCAGATACAGGTTCTCAGTTTCCCGGAAAACAAGCTGTGCTTGTACGCAGGGATATGAGCAACCCTGTGGATTGCCCAGGCTGTTTGGCATTAAATACCGGCCGATTCAAGTTCAAACTGAATCGCACTGATGCCGGCCTGTGCACAGGCTTCATCCTGCTCGCCGGTCGATGCGCCGGAAACACCGACTGCGCCGACAATATTGCCAGCCGCCTCGATCGGCACCCCGCCGGCAGAGAACACCAGGCCTTCGACCTTGCCTACCGAAAATGGCTGGGTAAAACGCTCGGCCATGGTTGAAGTGACCGCATTGAAATTCACCGCGGTATAGGCCTTCTGCCTGCTCACCTCAAGCGTGACACGCGGCGCCAGGGTATCGCGCATCACCACCATGGGATCGCCGCTGCGGTCGACAACCGTCACACCGATCTGGATGCCTTTCTTGCGGCAGGCTTCCATTGCTTCGCGTGCGAGCTTTTCTGAAGCATCCACGGTAAGGCGGGGAATTTTCACAACGACAGGCAAATCTGCGGCCATCGTGTGTAAGGAAAACACGGCGGCACAGACAGTTGCAATTAGGGAAATTTTTCTCATACAGATTCTCCAGGTTATGGGACAACAAAAGTACATGGGGAATGCCACACATATGTCCAGTTAAGCATCGACCCGACTGAAATCCAAATCAACATTTAAGCCTTATTCGCTCTCCCGACAGTATTTTCCCAAAGCCTGGAAATCATGTCGGTCAAGCATCGGCCAGCATTGCCGGAAGAGTAACCGGAGAGCGAAATATCTACTCTTCTTCCTGCGTATCTTCAGGGCTTGGCATGCCGCCCGCGGCCTGGTGGTGCAAGCGTTCATCTGCAACACGTTCAATAGCCGTTCTCAAATCCGGGTTTTGGGCCATGAGCTGCCTGAAGTCGCTCACCTCAAGCGACAGCAGCTGGCACTCGGTTATGGTGGCAACCGTGGCCGTGCGCACAGTGTCCTTGATCAGGCCTATCTCGCCGAAATACTGACCCTTGCCAAGCCGTACCGGCTGTGGCGTTACATCCACTTCCACTTCGCCAGACATGATGAAAAACATCGCATCTGCCGGCTCGCCATAGCGCACGACAACCTGGCGCGGCGGCAATATCTGGGTCTTCAGCAAGCGGGTAATACTGGCAATGCGGGTTGCATCCAAAGAGGCGAACAAGGGCACGTTGGCGACGGTGTGCCAGGTAACGACAAAATCGCGCCTGCGAATCTCGGCGGCAAAACCGTTGACAAGGATGCCCGCGGGAATGGCAAACATGGCAACACCAAGCAGCATGACCGTACCGCCAAACACCTTCCCTAAGGGCGTAATCGGCGTGATGTCGCCGTAGCCTACAGTTGCCATGGTGACGATGGCCCACCACATTGCGTCCGGGATGCTGCGGAACGTATCCGGTTGTGCATGGCGCTCAAGCATGAACATGATGCTCGATACCAGCACAAGAAGCACCATCATGGCCATCAGGCCGGACAACAGGGCACGTCCCTCATTGCGAAACACTGCCGCAAAAAGTGACAGCGGTTTGGCATAGCGGCCCAGCTTCAGCAGCGAGAGCAAGAGCGCCAGATTGGGGATGTCCTGATCCATCGAGAGGAACAAGCCAAGAAACGGTGGCAGGACGACCAGTAGGTCAACCATGCCGAGAAATGAACGCTGGTAAAGCAAGCGAAGCCGCCAGGGTTTGCCCATGCTTTCGGGATCGCATTCCGGCGCCGACCATACCCGGCAGATGTATTCGAGCGTAAACACGGCACTGGCTGCCGCAGTCGCAATACCGATGAGTTGTCTCTGAATAGCGGTCAGTTCCGGTATTGTCCCCATCACCTCGCCGGCCACACCGATTGCTATTGCGGAAATGAGCAGCCCGAGAACAACAGTATGGATGTAAGAGTCCGCTTCACGGCTGCTCAGCCACATGTAAACCTGCGCACGCAAACCCTGGACAGGCAAGGAACCCACGCTCATTTGTCAGTCGACTCACAAACAGTTTGATTTGGGATTATGCAAGGTTTCAAGGCGGTTCGGGCCGGGAATATTCCTCGCCTCAAAATTTTCTCCCTGATATGTATAGTGAAAGTCGGGTACCCGAAAACTCAGGCAATGAGGCAGGGCATCCGGCATGGTCTGCACCCGCTCAGGCTTATAAGGAGTCCGTCATGGCAAAGCGATCCTATCCTCTTTCCAAGGTTTATGGCCTGCTCGAACCTGGCCGGTGGTGCTGATTACGGTTGCAGGCAAATCGGGCATGAATGTCATGACCCAATCGTGGCACACGATGATGGAATTTGAGCCGCCGCTGGTCGGCTGCGTCATCAGTGCGCGCAATTACAGCTTCGACACTCTGCAAAAAACACGTGAGTGTGTCATCGCCATCCCGACAGTGGAACTGGCCGACCAGGTGGTGGGTTGCGGCAACACTTCTGGTGAAGAGCTCGACAAATTCGAGGCCTTTGGCCTGACGCCTACGCCCGCCTCCCTGGTCAAGGCGCCGCTGATCACCGAATGCCATGCCAACCTCGAGTGCAAAGTGGCCGACAGCCGCATGGTGAACAAGTACAACTTCTTTGTGTTCGAGGTCGTGAAAGCGTGGATCAACCCTGCGATAAAACACCCGCGCACGCTCCACCACATGGGCAATGGCGTTTTCATGGTGGCCGGCGAGACGGTCAAACTGCCATCGAAAGCGAAATAGGCGGATCCTGCATCGCCAACTCAGCCGGCCCTCTCCCCGGCGGGGAAAGGGCCGCGATGCGTGGCCTTGTCAGCAAGCTCAGGCAAATGCCCCCTGATGTTCCACGTTGAAAGTGCGCAACACCTGGCTGAACGCGCGGTTGCTGGCCGCCTGTGCCACCGCGTCAAATATATCTCGTTCGCTCCAGCCAGTACCACGCGCAGCTTCCACATCAGCCATGTCAACATTGTCTGGGTCTAGTACGGACTTCAATGCGATTCTCAGCAGAGGGCGTTCCTTTTCCTGCACGGGCGCCGCCTCCGGGTTGATGCGAGCGGCACGAACCTGATCAAGATCAATCCCCATGTTGGTCAAGAAGCCTTCGTTCATATCAATACAGAACTGGCACTTGGAATTCCACGAAACCAGATATCTGATCATGGCCATGAGTGAAGGCGATAGACGTTCACCGCTATTGAAGTAACCGACGTTTCCGACAAAGTTCTCCAATAGGGGCGGGCTGAAGCTATACAACTTCAGCCCGTCCGGAACAAAACCGAGTTTCTGCTCGATCGCTTTAAGCACAGCATCGACGCGTGACTCTTCGCCTGCCGGAGGACATGGGTGCAGAAGAGGCGTTTTATTGCTTGTTACGTTTTGCATGGTTATTGCTCCTTTTGTTGGCACTACACACACTAGTCGACCGGTCGGTCAACTGTTAAAAAACATTTTGCCCTGTAGCCTCATCCCGCAAGCAGGTTAACGCTGGGAGGGAATATGGATCTGCGCCATTGCAGGCAGCAACTTGCGCAGCACTTCGGGGTCGTTTCGTGTTTTGGCCAGCATCATTACGCCTTCAAAATAGGCGAACATGGCCTGGGCCGTAGCCTCAAGATTGACGTCAGACAACGCTCCGTCTCTGCTCGCCTCCTTGAGCACCTGACGAACATGGG
>JAHENE010000188.1 GCA_024643305.1 Thiobacillaceae bacterium
GCTCCCTGGCACGTTCGCGTTTGCGGGTAAGAACCCGCACCTGTTTGCCGCTTGCAACAAGTTCTGCAACCACGGCGCTGCCGACAAATCCAGAACCACCCAGTACGCAAATATTTTCAAAACCCATGTTGTTCTATCCAGTAAAAGATGGCGTGAATTTTAGCTTTCGCCCTCGCCTGACTCCAAGCTAGGCTGTTTATCGTTCTCGTCTGCTGGTGGGGCCGGCGCCACCCGTGCAGGGATCGTACCCAGGCGATCGCTCAACAGCGACGAGGGCTGCCCAAATCGCAACGCATAGTACATGGCGTTGCTCATGACTTTTTTGACGTATTCCCTGGTTTCGGAGAAAGGAATGCTTTCGATATAGACCGCCGCCTCCATGGCCTTGTTATCACGCCAGCGCTGGGCACGCCGGGGGCCTGCGTTGTAGGCGGCAGTCGCCAGCACTGGCTGCCCATCCAGGCTGTCCAGAACATGGCGTAAATAATAGGCGCCGAATTTTATATTTGTTTCAGGCTCTGCAAGACTACGGGTATTAAAGCCCTTGAAACCCAAACGCTGCGCAATCCAGCGTCCCGTTGACGGCATGATCTGCATCAATCCCTGCGCGCCCACACTCGATTTGGCTACGTTCACAAACCTGCTTTCCTGGCGTATCAGTCCGTAGATCCAGGCCTCATCCAGATTGTTTTCCTTCGACTCTTTCGACGCCAGTTCGCGATATGGGGAAATGAACCGCAAATCGAAATCGTGGATATCCTGGGTTTTTTCAGCGGTATTAATTGCGCGGTCATACCAGTCATTGCGCCTTGCAAGCTCTGCTGCCGCAAGCAAT
This sequence comes from Thiobacillaceae bacterium, assembly GCA_024643305.1. Lineage (GTDB taxonomy): Bacteria > Pseudomonadota > Gammaproteobacteria > Burkholderiales > Thiobacillaceae > UBA6918. Next base: position 836 of record JAHENE010000188.1, read on the forward strand.
TGCCGGTCGTTGAAATTTCGCACGGACCATATCCATTCGTTTGACGCCTCTGTGCGCAATCCTAGTTCATAAAGTGCCAATGCGCGGGCTATGCCGTTATCGTGTGAAACGCTGTCGACTTCATCACCTGAAACCTTGATGTTGATGGACTGTGCGCCCATCACTGCACCCAGTTCCTCGCTCGCCAGTTGTCCGTAATATTGATGTTCGCGCGAAAGCGGGGCAAGAATCTGATTTGCTGCAAAAACCTGGCCAATCGCCTTCAGTGCCCGCCCTCGCCAGTACCGCCAGGCGGGCTGTTCGCGTGACACCCCACCCATGCCGTCAATGGCCCAAAGCACTGCCCGCCAGTCCCCTGCCCACAGGGCAGATCTTGCCCACCACTCACGCTGATAATCAGAAAGTCCGTTACCACCCGTCTTGGCGAACCAGGGCAAGGCCTGCGGTTCATGCTGGCGTGCCGCATTGAGCGCCAATATTCCCCAGGCATACTGCTGATCCCCCTCGGACACGACTGGAAGAAATGGTTCGATGGCGCGCGCCGCAGCAACCGTATCCTCCCTGGCAAGCCTGGAAAGCGCAAAAAATCCGACTTCACGCTGCGCGCGGTTTCCCCAGTTTATTATTCCTGTGGTCAAATACTTTTCAGGTTCGCGGTAAGCACGGTCCACCGACATGGCTGTAGGACGCGTTTCTTCCGGAATATAAGCAAGCAAGGACTTGGCCACACCAGGACTCCCCCCCTCAAAGGCCAAACGCATTCTTTTCCACACATCCTCTTCGCTCAGCAAACCCTGTTGCAGCAAAGCTGCAAACATGGGCGAACAGGTGGACGGCAGATCCTTGTCGGTAAACCACATCGCAACAGCGTCACCCAGGAAGCGGCGATCGCCTGCAACCAGTTCGGCGCGTCGTGCCAGGCAAAGATGGGTAGTTTCGGGCTTTACCAGCCGGGGAAACTCAGCGAGATATGCGGGCCACATTTCTCGTCGTCCAAGATCCTTCAGCCATTCGGCACGAAGTTTCTCGGCAAGCCACGTGCCGGCAAAACGCGTCAGAAAATCAGTAACCTTCGCATCATCATCCAACTGCCGCGCCACTTTCCAGTAGGCGATATAAGGGTAAAGTACCGAGTCTTCGGGCATTTTTGCGGCGTAACGATCAAACCGGCGCATATCACCCGCCGCCCAGGCGTCTCGAGCGAGCAGAAACTCATCCCGGGAATCAGCCCTTGCTGGAAAAGAACAAGCAAAAAATATCGCCAGAATTATCAGCGAGTTGACTATATTGAAATTGTCGCGGTCTGCAGCTTGCAACCTGACGATCCATTTTTTTATAACCTGGAGGAAACCATGAATGCAAACTTGAGCACAGTTGACCGAATCATTCGCATCGTAATCGGCGCGCTGTTTCTTGTCTGGGCCTTGAGGGGCGGGCCGCAATGGGCATGGGTCGGCCTCATACCGTTTGTTACCGGCGTCATACGATTCTGCCCGTTCTATAGCATTCTGGGCTTGAGTACTCTCGGCTCGAAGAAAGAAGAGTAAGCGGCGCAATGCCATCCGCTCAGGCCAAAAACAGCTTGTAGGCCGGATTGCGGGTTTCGTCCCAATAGCGGTAGCCCAGCTTGTCCAGAAATTTCTGGAAGCTGGGTTTTTCTTTTGGCGGCACCTGCATGCCCACCAGTATCCTGCCGTAATCCGTTCCATGATTCCGGTAGTGGAACAGGCTTATGTTCCAGTCGTGGCTCATGCTGTTGAGAAAATTCATCAATGCGCCCGGACGCTCCGGAAATTCGAAGCGATAGATCAGTTCATTACTTGCCAAAGGCGCATGTCCGCCCACCAAATGGCGTACGTGCAGCTTGGCCATTTCATTATCGGTTAAATCAAGCGCGTCGATGCCGTGTTTTTTCAACTGTGCAACCAGCTTCTTGATTTCACCCGCGCCCTGGATTTGCAAACCAACAAATACCCGTGCCAATTTGGGATCATCGAAGCGGTAATTGAATTCAGTAATGTTGCGCGCACCCAGCAACGAGCAGAACGCCTTGAAGCTGCCGGGCGTTTCTGGAATGGTCACGGCGAGAATCGCCTCGCGTTTTTCGCCAAGTTCGGCGCGCTCTGCAACATGGCGCAGGCGGTCGAAATTCATGTTTGCGCCTGAAGCGATTGCGATCAGGTTCTTGCCCTTGAGTTTATCGCCGGCAACAGATGCCTTGAGACCGGCAACCGACAGTGCGCCGGCCGGTTCCAGAATCGAGCGCGTGTCTTCGAAAACATCCTTGATCGCAGCACAGATTGCGTCGTTGTCGACACGGATTACTTCATCGACGTAAAGCTGCGCCAGCCTGAAAGTTTCCTTGCCTACCTGCTTGACCGCCACGCCATCGGCAAAAATCCCCACACGTTCGAGTTTTACCCGTTCGTTGCGGCAAAGTGAGCGCGCCATGGCATCGGCGTCTTCCGGCTCTACACCTATCACCTTTATTTCGGGCCGCAATCGTTTGATGTAGGCGGCTATGCCGGCTATCAGGCCGCCGCCGCCCACCGGCACGTACACGGCATGTATGGGCCCCTGGTGCTGGTGCAGTATTTCCATGGCGATCGTACCCTGGCCCGCGATCACATCCGGGTCGTCATATGGATGGACGAAAGTCGCTTTCTGCTTCTTCGTCAGCACCATCGCATGCTCATATGCCTCATCGTAGGAGTCGCCATGCAGTATGACTTTGGCGCCGCGCGACGCCACCGCATTAACCTTGATCTGAGGCGTCGTGGCGGGCATGACGATGGTAGCCTTGGCATTCAGCCTCTGCGCGGCCAGGGCCACGCCCTGGGCATGGTTGCCGGCGGAAGCGGCCACAACTCCGCGCTTCAGCTCGGCTGACGTCAGCCTGGCCATCTTGTTATAGGCGCCGCGCAGCTTGAAGGAAAACACCGGCTGCAAATCTTCGCGCTTCAAATAAACTGTATTTGAGAGGCGGCGAGAGAGGTTGCCAGCAAGCTCAAGCGGCGATTCCATGGCCACGTCGTAAACCCGCGCGGTCAGGATGCGTTCCAAGTAATCACTTATTTCATGTCCCATGACTCGAAGGTTATCAGGATTCGGGTTTGTGAAAAACGCGCTTTGGGGCTAATCTTCGGAAAATTTTGCCAAAGAGACGAACGAGAATGACACAAGACGAAATGAAACAGGCGGTTGCACGTGCAGCCATCGATTACGTACGGGGTGGAATCATCGGTGTTGGAACCGGTTCCACTGCCAATTATTTCATAGATGAGCTGGCCAAGGTAAAGGGGCGTATCGACGGCGCCGTAGCCAGTTCAGAAGCAACGGCCACCCGGCTGAAGGGCCATGGCATTGAAGTGCTGGATTTGAACAGCGTAGGCGGCATGGAAATCTATGTGGATGGCGCCGACGAAATTACGCGCAACTTCCATATGATCAAGGGCGGTGGCGGTGCGCTGACACGCGAGAAAATCGTCGCTGCCTGC
>JAHENE010000189.1 GCA_024643305.1 Thiobacillaceae bacterium
GCTTTCCGCCGCTGCAGATTTCCCCAGCGACCTTGGCCGGTGACACGGTGCAAGTTCGCGGCGATGTCTCCAGCCAGTTCCTGACTGGCCTGCTGATGGCGCTGCCGCTGACCGGGCAGACTGTGAAGGTCGAAGTGGAGGGCGCACTGATTTCCAAGCCGTATATCGAGATCACGTTGTCGATGATGATGCGTTTTGGTGTCAAAGTTGAACGAAAAGACTGGCAGAGTTTCGTGATATTCGGCGGGCAGCGTTACCTCAGCCCGGGAACGATCTATGTCGAGGGCGATGCTTCGTCAGCCTCGTATTTCCTTGCGGCGGGAGCAATAGGTAAAGGCCCGGTGCGCGTGGAAGGCGTGGGGCGCGACAGCGTGCAGGGCGATGTGCGTTTCGCCGAGTCGCTGGAAAAAATGGGCGTGCAAATCACGATGGGCCCGAACTGGATGGAGGCAAGTGCGCCTGCGGAGGGGAAGCTGAAAGCCATCGAGCTCGATTGCAACCATATTCCCGATGCGGCAATGACGCTGGCCGTTGCGGCGTTATTTGCCGAAGGTAACACTGTACTGCGAAATATCGCCAGCTGGCGCGTCAAGGAAACCGACCGCATCGCGGCGATGGCGGCCGAGTTGCGCAAGGTTGGAGCAACGGTGGAAGAGGGCGCGGATTACCTGCGCATTACGCCACCCGCACAGATCAAATATGCGGCGATTGATACTTACGACGACCATCGCATGGCGATGTGTTTTTCGCTCGCGGCATTCGGGAATGAAGGGATGCGCATCAATGATCCGGGCTGTGTCGCAAAAACCTTTCCCGATTATTTTTTGAAGTTTGCCGGAGTGACACAGGCTGTGCCGGTGATTGCAATCGATGGCCCGTCAGCATCCGGCAAGGGAACGGTAGCGCAACGTGTTGCGGCCAGGCTGGGTTACCATTTTCTCGACAGCGGTGCGTTATACCGCCTTTTGGGATTGGCGGCCACACAGCGAGACATCGCGCTGGATGAAGAACCGGAGCTGGCAGACCTGGCCGGGAAACTCGATATCCGTTTCGCGGGAGAAAGTATCTGGTTGGATGGCGCATTGGTTGGCGATGAGATTCGCACGGAAAAAGCAGGCGCGGCGGCCTCCAAAGTGGCAGCCTTGCCCAAGGTGCGCAGGGCTTTGCTGGGCAGGCAACACGCGTTCCGTCGCTCGCCGGGGCTGGTGGCAGACGGGCGCGACATGGGGTCGGTCGTGTTTCCGGATGCCGTGCTGAAGATATTTTTGACCGCCAGTGTCGAGGCGCGCGCCGAGCGCCGTTATAAGCAGTTGATGGAAAAAGGAATCAATGCTAATATCGCTGCCCTTTTGCTGGATATACGTGCGCGCGACGAGCGAGATACTCAACGTAGCACGGCTCCGCTGCAACAGGCGCCAGGTGCAATACTGCTTGATACCACTGCTCTGAATATCGAACAGGCGGTTCAGGAAGTCCTTGCGCATTACCAGGCGAAAGGCAGTAAAAACTAGGCCCGGCTGGACTCTCCGTTCGGCAGGAACTTTAAACTAACCGCCGTGCAAACGGTATTTACCTTAGGTGTCTTCGATGAACTCAACCGCAACAGCAGCAGCCGTAGCAAACCCAGATAGTTTCGCAGCCATGTTTGAAGAAAGCTTGACGCGCAAAGAAATGCGCGCAGGAGAACTTATTACCGCACAAGTTGTGCGTGTAGACCACAATGTCGTGGTCGTGAATGCCGGGCTGAAGTCCGAAAGTTTAATCGCGATCGAGGAATTCCTTGACGCCAAAGGCGAGATCGAAGTCAAGCCGGGTGATTTTGTCACTGTTGCAATCGAGTCGCTTGAAAACGGCTATGGCGAGACCAAGCTGTCGCGCGAAAAAGCCAAGCGTCTGGCTGCATGGCACGAACTGGAAGTGGCCATGGAAGAAGGCAAGATCGTCGAAGGTTTCGTCAGCGGCAAGGTTAAGGGCGGCCTGACTGCCATGGTCAACGGCATCCGTGCATTTCTGCCCGGTTCGCTGGTGGATATCCGTCCGGTCAAGGACACCACGCCATATGAAAACAAGACCATGGAGCTCAAGGTCATCAAGCTGGATCGTAAACGCAACAACGTAGTGGTTTCCCGTCGTGCTGTGCTGGAAGCCAGCGCAGGTGCGGACCGTGAAGCGGTGATGGAAAACCTCAAGGAAGGCGCAATCGTCAAGGGCGTGGTCAAGAATATTACCGACTACGGTGCGTTCGTTGACCTGGGCGGCATTGATGGTTTGTTGCACATTACCGACCTGGCATGGCGCCGCGTGAAGCATCCATCCGAAGTATTGACCGTGGGTGACGAAATCGAAGCCAAGATACTGAAGTTCGACCAGGAAAAGAATCGCGTTTCACTGGGGATCAAGCAGATGGGCGACGATCCATGGAATGGCTTGGCAAGACGTTACCCGCAAGGTACGCGCATGTTCGGCAAGGTGACCAACTTGACCGACTATGGTGCATTCGTGGAAATCGAACAGGGAATCGAAGGCCTGGTGCACGTTTCAGAAATGGACTGGACCAACAAGAACGTTCATCCATCCAAGGTTGTGAGCCTGGGTGACGAGGTCGAAGTGATGATTCTGGAAATCGATGAAGCCCGCCGCCGTATTTCACTGGGCATGAAGCAATGCCAGTCCAATCCCTGGGATGATTTTGAAATCAACCACAAGAAGGGCGACAAGGTTAAGGGCGCAATCAAGTCCATCACGGATTTTGGCGTGTTCATCGGCCTGGATGGCGGTATCGACGGACTGGTGCACTTGTCCGATTTGTCATGGAGCCAGCCCGGCGAGGAAGCCGTTCGCAACTACAAGAAGGGCGATGAAGTCGAAGCCGTGGTATTGGCCATCGATGTGGAGCGCGAGCGCATTTCTCTGGGTATCAAGCAACTGGAAGGTGACCCGTTCGGCGGTTTTGCGGCCAGCCATGAAAAAGGCGCCGTAGTAACCGGCAAGGTGAAATCGCTGGATGCCAAGGGTGCCGTAATTGCACTGGAAGGTGATGTCGAAGCGTATCTGAAGGCATCCGAAGTTTCGGCAGACCGCGTCGAGGATATCCGCAACCATCTCAAAGAGGGCGACAGTGTGACTGCTGTCATCATCAACGTGGATCGCAAAAATCGTGGTATCAACCTGTCGATCAAGGCGCTTACCAAGACCGAGGATAATGCTGCGATGCAGAAACTTTCGGCTGAAAGTAATGCCAGTGCCGGCACCACTAATCTGGGTGCCTTGCTGAAGGCCAAGATGACCGGTACCAAGACAGAAGCTTAAGTAAGGGGATAACCTCATGATTCGTTCTGATTTGATTGCCAAGCTTGCTGAGCTGCATCCGCAACTGCAAACCAAGGATGCCGAACTTGCAGTAAAAGTGATTCTGGATGCGCTGTCCGCGACGTTGTCTCGTGGAGAGCGTGTCGAGATTCGCGGATTCGGCAGCTTTGGCCTGAATTACCGTCCGCCTCGTCAGGGCCGTAACCCGAAGACCGGTGACAAAGTAAAAGTTCCTGCCAAATACGTGCCACACTTCAAAGCGGGTAAGGAACTCAGGGAACGGGTCTGCGAGCATAAGTCCTGATTCTGGTTTGAGGCGCATTCAAGTGGCGGCATATCGCAAGGTATAGCCGCCATTTTTTATGCTATCGTTGAGACAGTTATCGAAGGTTTTCCTGGGTATGCCATGCGTTATATAAATTGGATTTTGCGTGTAGCGGTGTTTATTGCGCTGCTCGGGTTCGCGGTAAAAAACGATCAGCAAGTCACGTTATATTACTATTTTGGTTATGAGTGGCAGGCTTCGCTGGTGATGATTTTGCTGATATTTTTTGCGGCTGGGACGATTGCAGGCATGTTATCGATGGTCGTAAAAGTGCTCAAGCAACGCCGTGAAATTTCGCGTTTGAAACGGGATTTGAAGGCAATCAATCAATTGCCGGAAACCAGTGGCTCGCAACAATCCTCTGCGCATTCTTCCTGATCGATATTTTGAATATGGAATTTGAAACCTGGATGTTGTTAATCTTCCCGTTGTTTTTTGGAATGGGATGGCTTGCTGCGCGCATTGACATCAAGGAATTGATCTCGGAATCCAGCGCTCTGCCACAGTCCTATTTTCAGGGCTTGAATTTCCTGCTCAACGAACAGCAGGATAAAGCCATCGAAGCTTTCATCGAAGTTGTGAAGATAGATCCGCAAACTGTAGAGCTGCATTTTGCACTGGGCAGCCTGTTTCGCCGTCGCGGCGAAGTGGATCGAGCATTGCGCATGCACCATAATCTGGTGGACAGGGCAG
>JAHENE010000190.1 GCA_024643305.1 Thiobacillaceae bacterium
TTCATCTGGTCGTAGACCTTGAAGAAGTTGGCGCCGGTGCGGTCCATCTTATTGACGAAAGCCAGGCGTGGCACGCCGTATTTGTTGGCCTGGCGCCACACGGTTTCAGACTGGGGCTGCACGCCACCTACGGCACAGTATACCATGCAGGCACCGTCCAGCACGCGCATGGAACGCTCAACCTCAATGGTGAAGTCAACGTGTCCCGGGGTGTCAATGATGTTGACGCGATGCTCGGGATAGTTGCCCTCCATCCCTTTCCAGAAGCATGTTGTCGCAGCAGAGGTAATCGTAATGCCGCGCTCGCGCTCCTGCTCCATCCAGTCCATGGTGGCAGCACCGTCATGCACTTCGCCAATTTTGTGGGAAACGCCGGTGTAATAAAGAATGCGCTCGGTCGTAGTGGTCTTGCCCGCGTCAATATGCGCGGAAATGCCGATATTTCTATAGCGCTCAATGGGGGTGTTACGTGCCATGTCTAATCAAATCCCCATCAGAACCGGAAATGCGAGAAAGCCTTGTTGGCTTCTGCCATGCGGTGAACTTCTTCACGCTTTTTCATGGCCGATCCACGGCCTTCGGATGCATCCAGCAGTTCGCCGGCCAGACGCGCATCCATGGATTTCTCCCCGCGCTTGCGAGCAGCATCACGTACCCAGCGCATGGCCAAGGCGGTACGGCGCGAGGGGCGAACTTCCACAGGAACCTGGTAGTTGGCACCGCCCACACGACGGCTTTTCACTTCCACGATGGGGCGAACATTGTTCATGGCCGAGGAGAATACCTCCAAGGGGTCCTTGCCGGATTTCTTCGAGATATGCTCGAATGCACCATACACGATACGCTCGGCTACGGACTTTTTGCCGCTGATCATGATGGCGTTCATGAATTTGGATACTTCAACGTTGCCGAATTTCGGATCCGGCAGGATTTCACGTTTTTCTACTTCGCGACGACGTGGCATTTATTCGATCCTTTACTAGATTAAGCAGCCTTAGGCCGCTTGGCGCCGTATTTCGAGCGCGACTGCTTACGATCCTTCACGCCCGCTGTATCCAGCGATCCGCGGACGGTGTGGTAACGCACACCCGGCAAATCCTTGACACGGCCGCCACGGATCAGCACTACGGAGTGCTCCTGAAGGTTGTGGCCTTCACCGCCAATGTAACTAATGACCTCGAAACCGTTGGTCAAGCGAACCTTGCACACCTTCCGCAGAGCGGAGTTAGGCTTCTTGGGGGTCGTTGTATACACGCGGGTACACACGCCGCGTTTTTGCGGGCAAGCCTGCATGGCAGGAACCTTGCTTTTGGTCACCGGAGCCTTACGCGGCTTGCGGATCAGCTGATTAATCGTTGGCATCTAAGCTTCCGTTCGTCTATGTCTCAAAACAGCCATTAAAACAACCGGGACGGCCTGGACCGTCCCGTTGCGTCAGATTTCATGCTCCCGGCAGATGCCGGAAAAAAGACGCATGATTCTATGTAAGCAACCCTTACTTGTCAAGCTACCTCTTGGTTTTCCTGGGTCGGCTCTTGCGGAGTTTCCAGGAAATGCGCAGCACCCAAATCCTCTCCCGCAGCCTGACGGCGACGGGTGTTGTGGTAGGCCAAGCCGGTTCCCGCCGGGATCAGACGACCCACAATCACGTTTTCCTTGAGGCCACGCAGGTCATCCTTCTTGCCCATGATGGCCGCTTCGGTCAGAACGCGCGTAGTTTCCTGGAAGGAGGCCGCGGAAATGAAGGAATCGGTCGACAGGGATGCCTTGGTAATGCCCAGCAACACCGGGTCATAGGCGGCTGGTTTCTTCCCTGCCGCAACCATTTCATCATTGAGCTTCAGCACTTCTGAGCGTTCTACCTGCTCGCTTGGGATAAGATCGGTGTCACCCGGGTCTACCACATTTACACGACGCAGCATCTGCCGCACGATCACCTCGATGTGCTTGTCGTTGATCTTCACCCCTTGCAGACGATAAACGTCCTGAACTTCGTCGGTGATGTAGCGCGCCAGCGCTTCGATACCCTGTAGGCGCAGGATGTCCTGCGGATCAACCGGACCATCGACGATCATCTCGCCCTTCTGTACCACCTGACCATCGTGGGCGGTTACGTGCTTGTCTTTGGGGATCAGGTATTCGTGGGCAATCCCGTCGAAATCCGTGATTACCAGACGCTGCTTACCCTTGGTGTCCTTGCCGAACGACACGGTACCCGTCACTTCAGCCAGCACGCCGGCGTCCTTGGGTGAGCGTGCTTCAAACAACTCGGCCACGCGCGGCAGACCGCCGGTAATGTCACGGGTCTTGGTCGTTTCCTGAGGAATACGCGCCAGCACATCGCCCACGTGCACATCCTGTCCGTCCTTCACGGTGATGATGGAGCCAATCTGGAAGGTTATGTTCACCAGGGTTTCGGTCCCGGTTATCTTCACTTCCTTGCCTGACTCATCCAGCAGTTTCACCTGCGGACGAACGCCCTTGGCAGCCGCGCCCTTGCGGGTCTTGGGGTCAATGACCACCAGGGTGGACAGGCCCGTCACATCATCAATCTGTTTGGCAACGGTGGCGCCTTCCTCAACGTTCTCGAAACGCACCTTGCCAGTGTATTCGGTAATGATGGGGCGGGTGTGCGGATCCCAGGTGGCCAGTACCGCACCCGCCTTGATTTTGACGCCATCTATCACTGACAGGGTCGCGCCGTAAGGCACTTTGTGGCGCTCGCGTTCGCGACCGACATCATCCATCACGATCATTTCGCCGGAACGGGAGATCGCCACCAGTTCCTTGCGCGCATTGGTAACGTAGCGCATGGTGTTGGAATAACGCAATGTACCGTTTGATTTCGCTTCCAACTGGCTGGCAGCAGCCGCACGCGACGCTGCACCGCCAATGTGGAAGGTACGCATGGTGAGCTGGGTACCCGGTTCGCCAATGGACTGCGCTGCAATGACACCTACCGCCTCGCCCACGTTGACCATATGGCCACGGCCCAGATCGCGCCCATAGCACTTGGCGCACAGCCCGAAGCGGGTATCGCAGGTCAGCGGTGTACGCACCTTGACTTCATCAACGCCAGCGGCATCGATGGCATCGACAAGTTCTTCATTGAGCAGTTCGCCCGCTTCAATCATGGTTTCCTGGGTTTCAGGATTGACGATATCAACAGCAGCGACACGGCCAAGAATGCGCTCGCGCAGCGGCTCAACCACCTCGCCACCTTCGACCAGCGCCTTCAGTGCCATGCCTTCCTTGGTGCCGCAATCGTCCTCAACCACAACCAGGTCCTGGGTCACATCCACCAGACGGCGGGTGAGGTAACCGGAGTTCGCGGTTTTCAACGCGGTGTCCGCCAAGCCCTTGCGTGCACCGTGCGTTGAAATGAAGTACTGCAGCATGTTCAACCCCTCGCGGAAGTTCGCGGTAATCGGGGTTTCAATAATGGAGCCATCCGGCTTGGCCATCAATCCGCGCATGCCGGCCAACTGACGGATTTGCGCAGCAGAGCCGCGCGCGCCTGAGTCGGCCATCATGTAGATCGCGTTGAAAGATTCCTGGACAACTTCTTCGCCCTTGCGGTTTTTGACCTTCTCGACGCCAAGCTGGCCCATCATGGCCTTGGCCACGGCATCACCCGCGCGGCCCCAAATGTCCACCACCTTGTTGTAGCGCTCGCCCTGTGTCACCAAGCCCGAGGTGTATTGCATCTCGATTTCCTTGACCTCGGATTCGGCAGCTTCGAGGATGTGTGTCTTCTCTTTCGGAATCAGCATGTCCTTGATGGCAATGGACATGCCTGCACGAGTCGCAAAGGTGAAGCCGGTATACATCAGTTTATCAGCGAGAATCACCGTCTCACGCAAACCGCAACGGCGGAAGCTGGCGTTGATGAGCTTGGAGATTTCCTTCTTCTTGAGCGCCTTGTCGATATGGCTGAATGGCAGATCGGCGGGCAGGATTTCTGACAGAATTGCACGACCCACGGTGGTCTCCACGCGTTTGATCGTCTCCACGCGCTGACCGTCAACGATGTTGGCTTCCCGGATGCGGACAGTCACGCGCGCGTGCAGTTCAACCGCACCGTTGTCATAGGCGCGACGCGCCTCTGCCACATCAGCATAGAAGCTGCCTTCGCCCTTGGCATTGACCTTTTCGCGGCTCATGTAATACAAACCCAGCACGATATCCTGGGACGGCACGATGATGGGCTCGCCATTTGCAGGTGACAGCACGTTGTTGGAAGCAAGCATGAGTGTGCGCGCTTCCATCTGCGCTTCCAGCGACAGCGGCACATGCACGGCCATCTGGTC
>JAHENE010000191.1 GCA_024643305.1 Thiobacillaceae bacterium
GACTTCTTGGCCGCAACCAAGGCACGTCTGGCCTTTAGCCCAGCCTCAAGTTGCTGTACTTCAGGGCGGTCTGCCAAAGCCTTGGCCTGGAGATCAGCCAATTCCGCAGCCGGAAAAGAAACGGGTTCGAGTCTCTCATCCGACACCGTCAAAGGTGCCTTGAGACCAAGACCGGTCAAAACCCTGAGCCCATCCAGGCTGATTTGTTCTATGGCCCGGGCCTGATGCACATATTTACCAATAATCCCCTTGGTAGCCTGGAGGGAATAAAGTTCAGACTGGGTTACTTCGCCCGTTTCATCCTTGAGCGCGCGCTCGGCGCGGCTGATTGAATTTTCCAGCCGGCTTTGCATGTCTTCCAGAAACAAGCGGATATCGCGCGCGGTCAGGTAGCCGAAATAGGCTCGCTTGGTATCGAAGACGGTTTCGGCCTGGGTTTGACGGACATCGCCACGTTTGATTTCGATGTTACCCTGCGCAGCCTTGCCATACTCCTCAATCTTGCCGAAGGTGTAGAGAGGCTTGATCAGCGCAAACTCAATATGCGTCCAGTCAGAAAGACCATTCCAGTCGTTTCCGTCGGTACGTGGCGTCGTTCCGCTATAAGCGCCATTTTGATAAAACCCACCATCAACCTGCTTGGTCAGCCCCACGAAGGCGTTGGCGCTGATACGCCAGCCCTCATTCCCCTGGACTTCGGCCAGCAAACCGCGTGCCGCCTCTACCAGGTATTCCCTTTCCTTGATGCGGGGATCCGCGGACAAGCTCATATCCACGGCTTGCTGCAGGTTGATTGTTTCCGCGGAGGAAACTCCCGAAAGGAAAATTCCTGCTGCAAATAAAGCCCTTGCGAGCTTTTTGTTCTCGAACTTCATTGTGGTGCCCCTTCTTGAGCTTTACTGTACAAAAACTGTCCGATCAAATTTTCCAGCACTACTGCCGACTGAGTTAATTTCACTCGGTCTCCATTGGCCAATTTTAGGCTATCGCCGCCCGCTTCCAAGCCAATATATTGTTCGCCCAACAACCCCGAAGTAAGAATGGAGGCAGATGAATCTCTTGGAAACGCGTAGCGTTTGTCCAGAGAAATGGTGACCTCAGCCTCATAGCTCTTGTCATCGAAGTTGATCGCAGTCACCCGGCCTACCACGACTCCGGCACTCTTTACCGGCGCACGCACCTTGAGCCCGCCGATGTTGTCAAAATGCGCAATTACCTGATAGCTATCAGCCTTATTTACGGTATTCATGCTGCCTACCTTAAGCGCCAGAAACATCAAGGCGCCAATACCGGCCACCACAAACAATCCGACCCACAAATCCAGCCACGCCCTGCTCATTCAACTTACTCCTCGAAACATGAATGCAGTCAAAATAAAATCCAGTCCCAGAATGGCCAAACTGGAGGTCACCACTGTACGAGTTGTCGCACCCGACACACCTTCAGCCGTCGGCGGCGCATCATAGCCTTCAAAAAGGGCAATGGCCGTAACCGCCACGCCAAATACCACGCTTTTGATCACGCCGTTGAGGATATCCTCCCCGAAATCGACCTTGGCTTGCATCTGCGACCAGAAACTGCCTTCGTCCACGCCTATCATGACCACTCCGACCAGATAGCCGCCAAAAATACCCATGGCCGAAAACAATGCTGCAAGCATGGGCATAGATATGACGCCTGCCCAAAAACGCGGCGCCACCACTCGGGCGACGGGATCCACCGCCATCATTTCCATAGCCGACAACTGCTCAGTAGCCTTCATCAAGCCTATTTCTGCCGTAATAGCCGAGCCCGCACGGCTGGCAAACAACAATGCCGCCACTACAGGCCCCAGTTCGCGCACCAGGGACAAGGCCACCAGCACGCCCAGCACCTCCTCCGAACCGTAGGTTTCCAGGGTTTCATAACCTTGCAAGCCCAGTACCATGCCAACAAAAAGACCCGATACCAGGATGATGATGAGCGACAACACTCCGGCAAAGTAGATCTCACGGATTGTCAAACCAAAGCGCCTGAACGCCGTTCCCGAATGCAGCAGTATCGCCAGAAAAAAGCGCGCGGCAAAACCCGTGCGTGACACGCCATTCAGGGTGTACCGACCCAATCTGGCTATGACCCGAAGCGGCGCGATCACAGGCTTAACCCCAAATCTTCCGCGTAGGGCGGCGCCGGGTACTGGAAGGGTACCGGCCCGTCCGGCTCGCCATGCACAAACTGGTGTACAAACGGCAAGCCGGAGGCGCGCATTTCCTCAGCCGTGCCTTCTGCCTCGATTACGCCTTCGGAAATAAAATAGACATAATCAACAATCTTCAGCGATTCCTGAACGTCGTGCGTGACCACAATGGATGTCAGACCCAGCGTATCGGTCAGGCGACGAATGATATTGCCGATCACGCCCAGCGAAATCGGATCAAGGCCGGCGAAAGGCTCGTCGTACATCACCAGCATTGGTTCAAGCGCTATGGCCCGCGCCAGTGCCACGCGCCGGGCCATGCCGCCAGACAACTCTGAAGGCATCAGATTCGCAGCACCACGCAAGCCAACGGCATGGAGCTTCATCAACACCAGATCGCGAACAATTTCCTCGGGCAGTTCGGTATGTTCGCGCAACTGGAAAGCAATGTTGTCGAACACGCTCATGTCCGTAAACAATGCCCCAAACTGAAACAACATGCCCATCTTGCGGCGTAGCCGATACAAGCCGTCCTGTTCCAGTTCCGCAACATTCTGCCCAGCTACGCGAACGATCCCTTTGCTCGGCTTGATCTGACCACCAATGAGCCTTAGAAGCGTTGTTTTGCCACAACCACTGCTGCCCATAATGGCTATTACCTGACCACGCTTGGCAGTCATGTTGATGCCCTTTAAAACAGGTCGGGCGCCATAGCCAAAAGTGACGTTTTCAATTTCTACCAGGTTTTCCAAATTACCGGCCCTTGATTTTCTGACTTGGACTCTATTTTATCGGAAGCCCGGAAAGGGTTGCTTGTCATAGCCCAAGAACGTCCATCAATTCTTTTACTTGTCTCAATTGTGTCAATGACGCATCACTCGAAACGAAATACAGGGATGTCCCGTTCATTACTGCCTTTTGCATACGCTGCGCGATATTGCGAAGGTCCAGCTCCCCTTCAAGCCAATGGAGTTCCACCCGTGCTGAAAGCACCCCACGATCGCCAAAACGATTAGCCAATTGCATTTCTTCCATGAAGTCATCTGGTGACTCCAGGACGAAAACGAATCCCTCCCGCGTCTCCTGCAGCCAATGGGCTACCACTTCATCCGACGCATCACGCCAAACCTCACAGGGAAGATACACACAGCGAAACTGGCTGTTGTAAAAAGCCAACAGCCAATCCTCAGGCATGCCTTCTGGATAAAAGTCGCCCACCCATTCGTCATGGATCCACCCTATTGCACCCAAATAAACGCTATATCCACTCATCTGATTGAATTCTTGAAGGTTTTACCTTCATAAAGTTGTCGTAACCGTTCCAGGCTCTACCTTTGTTGATACGCGCACCTTTTCCACATTCGAATAGAGCTTCCAGCTCTCGTGGGTACCCCCCAAAAGGATATAGGAATCCGTTAATAGTTTATTGCGTATATTCGAATATTCATATAGTATGCATTCCGGATTCGCATGGTACTTATTTCCTACGTACGACTCAAATTGAATATTCACTTCAAATTTAAAAGGAGCGCAACATGAAAAAGCTGACCGTTCTTGCCGCAAGTCTCTTCCTGGCACAAGCCGCCATGGCCGCAAATGAAACAACACCCGCAACCGCTGCTGCCACCCCCCAAACCCCTGAGCAATGGCTGGAGCGCATGACCGACTTCACCCGCAACGGTACAGCCTACCGCGATCCCAAGGTGTTCGTGCCCTGGTCCAACGCCGTAACGGAACCGGCCTTCTATACCCAAATGGGCGGAAACATGATGGAACCGGGTAACTGGTACCACATGATGGGAACGATGATGGATCCGCGTTCCATGACGAATTACATGCAGTTTACAGACCCCAACATGTACATGCGCTGGATGTCCACCGGTATGGACCCCAACTTCTACACTGCACTCATGACCCAGTGGGCCGACCCAGGCAAGATGATGCGCTGGGGGATGATGCCTATGGATCCCAAGACCTGGAACATGATGATGCAGGGCATGAACCCGAACATGTACATGAAGTGGATGATGGCACCGATGGACCCACGCGCCATGTCCATGATGATGGCCCCAATGAACCCCGGCATGTACACCAGCTGGATGGGCCAATCTATGAATCCCGCCACT
>JAHENE010000014.1 GCA_024643305.1 Thiobacillaceae bacterium
TAAGCATCCAAGGCGGGTGGAGGTTGAATGGGAAGACGAGAATGCAGCCAAAGTGACGGTGACCGCCATTTTCCTGCCCCTGACAAGAGGCGGCCAGAATGTATCAAGCAACCTGTTGTTGCCGCACTCGGCGTATTTGCTGGGGCGGGTGATGTCGCTTCACGATGACGGCACACAGTATCGCCTGAAGCTGGGTGAAGTCATTGAAACACACGAGTCCTGGCTAAGAGTCGAATTCGATGTCCTTTCGAGGCTGACTACAGAAAACTCGGTTTGATCAATGCATGCCTGATCCCGGTTTCTTCCGGGTGACCTTGATGGTTTTAGCCGGTTCAGGCTGATCGGGATAAACCGGTTTCGACTGGCTTAGGCCCAGTGCATCGCCCAGTTCGCGTTCGCGTGCGGCGATCAGTTCAAAGCAGCCTTTGATTTGTTCCACTGTATCGTCAGAGAGAAATCCTGAGGTTCCCGAGCGGGGTGTCGCATCACGCACGACACTGGCCAAGGTTTTGCGCATGGCGCGCAGAATGCGCTGTTCCACGCTCATTTCTTTGGCTGCGAGTTCCTTGATCTGGTCTTCAGTCATTATCTGTTTCCTTTGAGTTACACCACTATCGGGGTGAGTTGGGATTTCGAAAACCCTGCCGCCATGAGTTGCGACATGGCAGGGGCAATATAGTCTTCAGGGCCGGCAAGGTAGACTTCAAACCGCCTTGTCCTGGGGAAATTGTCTAACAGCTTTTCCACTACTTGTGCGGTGCCGGCTTGGGCTGATGCAGCGCCATCCATGGAAACGGGCAGATAGTGGAAGTTTTCCAGTGCATCGTCCCAGGCCCGGCACAGGTTGTTCATGTAGTGACCATCTGCTGCGGAAGCGCCCCACGCCAGCACCATATCGTCGTTTGATTCGCGGGCCATGCTGTGCTCCAGCAAGCTTTTGATAGGGGCAAAGCCCCGGTCGAAGGCGATGAAGAGGCTGCTGTTTTGCGCATCATCATTAAACAGGTAATCCCCCCAGGGGCCGTAGACTGTGATGTTTTCACCGGGTTTGAGCCCGTTCCATACCTTTTCGCCGAAAGTCCCGCCCAGCCCGCGCTCGATATGAAACTGCAGGTCCCGGTCATTGCAAGGGCAACTGGCAATGGGGAATTCGCCTGAACCGGCATTTACGTACCCAAGGGTGACGCTCTGCCCTGCGAGGAAACGCAACCGGTGGCTGCGAGGCGTTTGCAGGTGCAACATCATCATGCTGTTGTTCAGTGGAGTAAGCGCCTTCACGCGTGCGGTCAATTGCTGCCTGGGAATGTCGCTGGCAGAGGTGGCTTCCAGCGCCTCGATGGTGAGGTCGCTCACTGCAGTATGGCAGCACATGAGGGTATAGCCCTGCTGCTTTTCAGGGTCGGACAGCACGTAGTCAGAGTGACGGGTTCGCATGACCTGGCCTGAAATCACCCGTGCCTTGCACAGGCCGCAATTGCCACTGCTGCAGCCATAGTTCAGGGCAAGCCCAGCCTTTAATGCGGCTTCGAGCAGGGTGTCGTTGCCCTCAATGAAGAAATCCCGGCCTGAGGGCTGCAGGCTGACATGGGCGGACATGACCTTGAGCATAGCATCCATCACTGCCAGGGAATCTGGCTTTTGTTCTTCCCCCAGCACTTGCCGCAATTCACGCTCCAGCCATTGATCCAACTTGTCGAGCGTGGATTTTGCGGCGGGCGAAGATTCAGCCAGTTCATGGATACGGTCTTGTAGCCCCACGACCAGCGTGTGGTAGTGCTGCAGGTGCTGCTTTATGTCGTTGAGTTCCATGCCCTGCTCGAACAAGCGTTCAGCCAACACTTCCTTGGCGGGCAGGGCGTGGTCCATGATCCTGCGGCGGAAGGCCTCCTCTTTGATTTTGCGCGTCTGTTCGAAAAGGCCGCTTTCCTCCAGTTTGAGGTCTGGGTAAAGCTGCAGCAGTTCATCCGTGGAAATGGTGCCGTCAAAGGAGTGCAGCCCACCATCCTTGATGCGTTTTTGCAGCGTGGCGCGCGAGATGCCGATCAGTTTGGCGGCACGGGAGAGGGCGAGTTGCTGGGGCATTTCGGAGTGGCGGCAGCTTGGTCGGCTAGGCAAACATATCAGGTTTGACTGATGCGATCATAGTAGCGGGCCCGGTACATGATGCGCTTGTGATCCGGGGAGTCAACAAAGCCGGTACGGTCATGCAGCACGTTGTTGCAGAGCAGGCCCATGCCCGCCTCAAGCCGGTGCTGGAATTTCCATGGCAGATTTTGTGCCAGCAGGTTTGCGATGGCGGCAACCGCAGCTTGCGTGGCAGCATCCTGTTTCCATGCAATGGAGCGCGTGCGAGCGGTGTAGCGCATGTGTAGTTGGCCTGTAGGCAGCGTGGAAAATACAGGTCCTGTTTCTTCGGCACGTGCAATGCCGTTTTCGTCCATGCGAGGCGGGATGGACATGGCATCTTCCTGCATCAGGGCGCGGATATGATCCGGGTTTTCATCACGCAGGAGCAGATAAACCATTTCGTGATCCAGTATCGCATTGGCCCCGCCTTCGGCCGCCGGTGCGGCGCAATGCAACATCATGCCAAGAATCTGACGATCTGGCCTGTTGTAGTAGCCGTCGGTATGCCAGCGGATGGGACGGTCGGTATAGGGTATGAATTCACCCTTTCTTTCGCCGTCCTCTGCTACTGTCAGGGTGGTGATGTCGTCCTCGTCCGACATCAAGTTGGCGTCAAGATGTGCCAGACCAAACTGTCTGCCCAGCATGCGCGGGATATCCTTGTCCTCGCCCATATCCGGGCCAGCATAAATCGCCATATTGGTCTTGCGGCAGCGTTCGTGCAGAGCATCGTGTTCTGCTGCTGTCAGGGCCTTGGGGTTGGCGATTTCCACCACCAGTTCTTCCACCCGCTGCGGATAATCTCGCAACTTGGTTTCGCGCCAGGCCGGATAGGCGTGGCTGCCGGGATGAAAAGGACTGTCCGCGGGGATCATCAGCCTTCGTATCTCGGGTAAAAGGCCTCGACCTGCTTTTTGATCGGGCTGATGAAGGCAGGGGCCTCGATCTCGATGATCTGGTCGGCGATCCAGGACTGGTCGCGCGCTTCCATGACTTCATGGATGCAGTTGGCCAGATAACGCTTGACAACGAAATCTGGATTTTCTGGATCGAAATCAAAACCGGCGTAATCGGCCCAGCGCTGGTTGAACTTGTTGAGGATGGCCTCGACATAAGGGTGATCAGGGTCGCCCATGACGGTATGGATGTTGTCTTCCAGAATTTCCGCCATTTTTACGCCCAGCGCGCCGATGAGTTCGGCGCGTTCTTCGTCGTCGATGCGTCCGTGCACCATGCGGTCCACCATGTGCACCATGTAGGCGATGAGTTCGGCCAGCAGGGTGAAGCCGCGTTGCGGCGTAATGATGTCGTAGTCAGCGTTGGACAGATTGATGACCGCCTTGTCCGCCAGTTTCCAAACCGTAACGGCAATGGCCGAAGCCTGGTCCTGTGGACCTCTGCCATCTTCGCCTTCCCGGAACCAGCTGGTTTTTACGCGTATGCCGCTCATGGTGATTTCCTTTTCGCTATTCTCCGGTTGCCACGGGGCGTGACGGATCGGTGATCCACTCGCTCCAGGAACCGGGATAAAGGCGCGAACCGGACAGGCCGGCCGCTTCCATTGCCAGTACGTTGTGGCAGGCGGTGACGCCGGAGCCGCACATATGTATGACTTGATGAGGCGCTGCGCCCTTTAGCAATGCCTGGTACTGTTCGCGCAGTGCTTCAGGCGCCAGGAAAGTGCCGTCAAAGTCGAGATTTTCCTCGAACGGCCAGTTGACGGCACCCGGCACGTGGCCGGCAACCGGATCAAAAGGCTCATATTCGCCTGAAAAGCGACGGTCCGGGCGGGCATCGATCAGATGCGTTCCTTTTTGTTTCAAGGACTCCGCGACTTCCTCAGTGCTTACCCATTGGCTGCGCTCGGGCAGGCACGCGCACGAGGCGTGATGTACATCCACCGGCGCTTCCTTGGCGATGGGCCGCTTTTCCCGCTGCCACTTGGGAAAGCCTCCGTCCAGAAGTGCGACATCAGGATGCCCAAGCCAGCGCAGCAACCACCACATACGGGCAGCCATGGAACCAAAACTATCGTCATACACCACGACTTGACGGTTGATGCCCACGCCCCAGTGGCAGAGCTTTTCCGTCAGCACCCTGGGGTCGGGTAGGGGATGACGTCCGGTACTGGCGCCGATGGGGCTGGCGAGGTCGTCATCCATGTGCACATAGTGTGCGCCTGGTATATGGCCCTCGTCATAGGCGCGGCGTCCGCCTTCAGGGTCGGTCAACGCAAACCGGCAGTCAAAAACGACCCAGTTTGGGTTGCCCAGTTGGGTGGCCAGTTCCTGCGTGGAAATCAGGGTGGTGTAGCTCATGTGCTTTCGTGTAGATGGGAAAGAAATCGCCCGCACATGCGGGCGATTTTCCTGGGCTGGCTTGCCAGCCTAGATCAATAGCCGCCCTTGCCGTAGGGCTTGGGCAGGCCGGCGATGCGTACGGCCTGACGGGCTGGCTGATTGGGAAACAACGTGTAAAGGAGGGTTTTCCAGTCCTTGCTGCCGTCCTCTTCCTTCAGCGCGATCAGCATGTTGCGGAAGTTGGGGGTCTGACCTTCCTGCTTGTACTGGTCACGCAGCCAGTTGATGACGAACCAATGGTCATCGGTCAGGGTGATTTTTTCCTTTTCTGCCAGGATGGAGCAAATCTCGTCGTCGTAAACAGGCTCCAGCAGAAAGTCCTCTTCGCCAGTTTCCAGTTCTTCGCCGTTATACATGACACCCATGTTTTTTCTCCTATAAGGTTGTTGAACAAAAAAGTTAAACCGAATCGATCGCGCCGACTGCGGTAATGGATTTGTGCGGGATAAAAATGCCACACCCAAGCTTGCGATGCAAACCCAGTCCCTGCTGCTGTACACGAATGGCATGTTCGATGGGTAGACCGTGCAGCATCAGGCTGTAGCCGGTCGCTATTTTCGCACCATCAAAGAACTTTTGGGGCCTGCCACATATGAAGCGAGTGTTGATGTTCATGGAGTCAAGCTGACTGATGACATCGCGCGTGAATGCATGCTCGTCCTCACTGCCAGTAGAGACGGTGTGGGCATACAGGGGGGTATGTTGGGTAAGCGGCTTGATCTTGCTGGCGCCTAGCGTGAAGCGGTGGCCGCCGGCGGTAAATGAGTGCCCACTCAACCGGGCAAGATCGTCCAGGCGCGACGCCGGGCTACGCACCACCAGCTTGGTCCGACGATTCAGGATCATTTCTCCGCCACCAGTATCCGCGCCCTGTATGGGGTGGATGCCCAAAGCTTCTTCATCGGCCAGCCAGGGGGCGATAGAAAGCAGACCCTGATATAGCACCCAGGCGTGATCAAGGGGGAGCGCATCCCCTTTCAATTCAAACTGAATATCCGACACGGCGGAGATATCGATGTCCTTGGCCTCCGCGTGGTCTTCATATAGCCAGCCTATTTGGATTCTCCTTCGTCGCTGGTACTGGCCTGGCCTTCGTGTTCGTTGGCCCAGTCCAGCATGGCCTGCCCCCAAACGCGCGCAGTATGCGGGTCAATGTCGAAAATGGTGAAGCGCTTGATTTCACGAATGCGAATCCGCATGGTGACGTAGTCTGCCCGATGTGTGACGTGCTGGAGCTCGATTTCCTGCCGATATGGTGAGGCAGTAAATTTTTCCAGGCTGTTGATCTCGATTTCATCCATGTATATATAAGAATCAATGTGCTACGGTTCATCGGGTAACTCAAACACTTCTTATATGAGTATGAGCCGCTGGAATTCAATAATGGCAAGTGCTAATATTCCGCTTCTGTACTAAGTGTGGCACCGCAAGCGCCAACTGAAAAGCCGCCCGAACAGGGGGGAGGTGCATATAACCCATTTGGGTAGGTTTCATTAACCCATCCTGATAATGGTGTTATGGCAGGGGCGGGGGGTACCATGCTTGCCACGGTTTATGGGGCATGCTCATTTTTTTATGGGCAGTCAGGCGTTGATCCCGTCTGAATCGCGTGTTGCGAGACCCGAAAACCGTAAATTCACATGTGAGTTTTTTAACGATTTACTGAAATGGAGAGTAAACATGGCTAAGAAAATGTACGACACGCCCATGCTCGACCAGCTGGAAAGCGGCCCGTGGCCCAGCTTTGTAACCGGTCTGAAGCGTCTGGCTAAAGACAATGACATGATGGTTGACCTGATGGGTCAACTGGAAGCGTCCTACAAAACCAAAAAAGGTTATTGGAAGGGCGGCACGGTAGGTGTGTTCGGATACGGCGGCGGTGTTATCCCCCGTTTCACTGAACTGAAAGACGAAAACGAAAAGCCCGTCTATCCCGATGCGGCTGAATTCCATACCCTGCGCATCCAGCCGCCCGCTGGCATGCACTACGACACCAAGACCCTGCGCTGGATGTGTGACGTGTGGGAAAAGCATGGCTCTGGCCTGATTGCTTTCCACGGCCAGTCCGGCGACATCATGTTCCAGGGCATCAAGACTGAGAATGTTCAGCCTGCTTTCGACGAATTCAACGAAAACGGCTTTGACCTCGGCGGCGCCGGCCCCGCACTGCGCACTTCAATGTCCTGCGTGGGTGCAGCCCGTTGCGAAATGTCCTGCTATGACGAAGCCCGCGCACTGCGCACCGTCATCAACAACAACCTGGACGACATGCACCGTCCGGCACTGCCCTACAAGTTCAAGTTCAAGTTCTCTGGTTGCGGCAACGATTGCGTGAACGCCATCCAGCGTTCCGACATGGCCACCCTCGGCACATGGCGCGACAATATGCAGGTGAACGCTGAGCTGGTTCAGGCCTGGGTTGCCAAGAACGGCAAGGGTGAACTGGTCAATCAGGTCATCAACATGTGCCCGACCAAGGCGCTGTCCCTGAAGAAGCAGGGCAACGAGAGCAAGGCTGACGGCGTAGTTGCTGTGGCTGTCGATGGCGAAGATTGCATGGAAATCGACAATCACAACTGCGTGCGTTGCATGCACTGCCTGAACGTTATCCCCGGCGGCATGCTGCCCGGCAAGGACAAGGGCGTAACCATTCTGGTTGGCGGCAAGGGCGTGCTGAAGATCGGCGCCACCATGGGTACCGTGGTGATTCCGTTCATGAAGCTCGAATCCGACGAAGATTTTGAAAAGCTGAATGACCTGGCCCGCAACATCCTCGACTTCTTTGCTGAAAATGCACTGGAGCACGAGCGTACAGGTGAAATGATCGACCGTATTGGTCTGGTCAACTTCCTGGATGGCATCGGCCTTGAGATCGACGCCAACATGGTCGCGATGCCGCGTAACAATCCCTACGTGCGTATGGACGCTTGGGAAGAAGAAGTGGCCAAGGCTGAAGAGCGCAAGAGCGCTTGATCGGCGGATTGCTAGCAATGCGCCGCACGGATTAAAAGCGTCCGTGCGGCTGTTTTAAATACTGGAGGTTACTAACATGGCTGATTTGCGTCCCCCGATTGAATGCGGCGCACCGGACCCGATGCCCTACATGCATCCGGTCATGAAAAAGAACTACGGCAAGTGGGTGTTCCACTCCCATCCCAAGCCGGGCGTCCTGTATCACCGCGCTGAAAGCGGCGATGCGATTTGGACCGTCAAGGCTGGTACCCAGCGCCAGATGGACACCTACACCATCCGCGAGCTGTCAGACATTGCTGACAAGTTCGGCGATGGTTACGTGCGCTTTACCGCCCGTTCCAACATCGAGTACATGGTTTCCGACGAAGCCAAGGTCGAACCCCTGATCAAGGCCCTGACTGATGCGGGTTACCCGGTTGGCGGCACCGCCAATTCCGTATCCATGATTGCGCACACCCAGGGCTGGCTGCACTGCGACATCCCCGGCACCGACGCTTCCGGCGTGGTGAAGGCGCTGATGGACGAACTCTATGAAGAGTTCATCAAGTGCGAAATGCCCAACCGCGTGAAGCTGTCCACCTCCTGCTGCGAGATCAACTGCGGCGGTCAGGCTGACATTGCGATCATCGTTCAACACACCAAGCCGCCCAAGATCAACCACGATCTGGTCGCCAACGTTTGTGAGCGTCCGGCTGTTGTGGCCCGTTGCCCGGTGGCTGCGATCCGTCCCGCCCTGGTGAACGGCAAGCCCTCGCTGGAAGTAGATGAGAAGAAGTGCATCTGCTGCGGTGCCTGCTTCCCGCCCTGCCCCCCGATGCAGATCAACGATCCCGAGCATTCCAAGATCGCAATCTGGGTTGGCGGCAAGAACTCCAATGCCCGTTCCAAACCTACCTTCCACAAGCTGGTGGCTGCAGGCCTGCCCAACAACGCACCGCGTTGGCCGGAGACTGCTGAAGTTGTGAAGAAAATCCTGCGTGTCTACAAAGAAGATGGCCGTCCTTGGGAGCGCATGATTGACTGGATCGACCGTATTGGTTGGCCCCGTTTCTTCGAGAAAACTGGTCTGCCCTTCACCAAGTACCACATTGATGACTGGCGCGGTTCTCGTGCAACGCTGAACGCCTCCAACCATATCCGCTTCTAAGCGGCGATGGAGGTAAACATGCCCGCCGGCTCCGGCCTGCGGGCATGACATTGTTAAAACATTAGGGATAGTGGATTAAGTATGAAGTTCGCGATTATGGTTAGTGAAGGGCCCTACACCCATCAGGCAACCGACTCCGCCTACCAGTTTGCCAAGGCGGCGATTGCCAAGGGCCATGAAGTCACGCGGGTGTTTTTCTATCATGACGGCGTCAACAACGGCACCCGTCTGACGGTTCCCCCCCAGGACGATCGTAATATTGTCAACCGCTGGTCGGAAATCGCGACTCAGAACAATATCGATCTGGTGATTTGTATTGCCGCTGCCCAGCGCCGCGGTCTGCTGGACGAAAACGAAGCCAAACGTCAAGGCAAGGATGCCAACAACATTGCGCCGGGTTTCCGTATTTCCGGTCTGGGACAACTGGTTGAAGCCGGTATCCAGTCGGACCGACTGGTCGTGTTTGGCGATTGATAGTTTAGGGATAGATAAAAATGTCTGACGATATGGATTTCGAAGAAGGCGGCACGATCAAAAAGTTCATGTTTGTGAACCGCAAGGCTCCCTACGGCACCATTTATGCACTGGAGGGCCTGGAAGTCGTGCTGATTTCCGCTGCGTTTGATCAGGACGTGAGCCTGGCGTTTGTGGATGATGGTGTGTTCCAGCTGGTCAAGGGTCAGAAAACCGATGGTATTGAAATGAAGAATTTCTCGCCTACCTATCGCGCACTGGAAGGCTACGACATCGAGAAATTGTACGTGGATCGCGAGTCGCTGGAAGCGCGTGGCTTGTCTGAAGATGATCTGCTGGTTGATGTCCAGGTCATGTCTGCCGCAGAAATGGGCGACATGATGGCCCAGCAGGATGTCGTAATCAGCTTCTAAGGGGAACCTAAAAATGCTGCATATTGTGAATAAATCCCCATTCGACACCGGCTCGCTGGCCAGTGTGTTGCGTGTGGCCAAGAAAGATGGCGGCGCTGTGCTGCTGATCGAAGACGGCGTTTATGCCGCCACCAAGAACAGTGCAACCGAAGCCAGCCTGAAAGCAGCTGGCATGCCGGTTTACGTACTGCAACCCGACGCAGATGCACGCGGCCTGCAAAGCAGGCTCATGGATGGCGTGAACATGGTCGATTACGGCGGTTTTGTGGATCTGGTGGCTGGGCACGACAACGTTCAGTCCTGGCTCTGATCTTTGCTATCCCAAGTTTTTTAATGATTCTTTCGAGAGGAGTTGCATCATGGCACTAGAAGTAAATGGCGTTTCTATCGAGACCGACGAAGAAGGTTTCCTGGTTAATCTGAGTGACTGGACTCCTGAAGCCGCTGTGGAGCTGGCCAAAGGTGAAAGTATCGATCTGACCGATAGCCACTGGGAAGTGATCAATTTCCTGCGTGAGTACTATGACGAATACCAGATTGCTCCCGCCGTGCGCGTGCTGACCAAGGCAATTGGCAAGAAGCTCGGTCCGGACAAGGGCAACAGCAAGTACCTGTATGACCTGTTCCCCTATGGACCGGGCAAGCAGGCTTGTAAGATTGCCGGTCTGCCCAAGCCTACTGGCTGTATCTAAGCCAGCGGTCGCTAGGCTCGGCTTAGCAAGCGGCAAGAAGACGGTAGTCCATTCGTGGGCTACCGTCTATTCCAAAAGATTATCAAACGGAAGACTGGCTGACCCATGTCTACGCTTTCTATTTTTTACGTGGTGCTGTTCTACGCTGCAACCCTGATTCTGGTTGTTGGTGTAGCCCGGAAAATACTGCAATACACCCGCAGTCCTGCACCGTTAAAGATTCCGACTACGCCCGCGCCAACGACGAGTACGGGCGTGGCTTACCGCATGGCCCGAGAGGTTGTGCTGTTTGAAAGCCTGTTCAAGTCCAGCAAATGGACCTGGATTTTCGGCTGGCTGTTTCATTTCGGCATGTTGCTGGTTTTGCTCCGGCACTTGCGTTATTTCATTGCGGATGTGCCTTTCTGGGTAGCTGCCATTCAGCCCTTTGGCAAATATGCGGCGTTCATGATGGTGGGTGGTCTGGGTGGTCTGTGGGCGAGACGCTTTCTGGTGGATCGAGTGCGCTACATTTCCACGCCTTCTGATCATCTGATGCTTGCCCTGTTGCTTGGCATTGGTATCACCGGTGGGCTGACAACATTCGGTGAGCATACCGACATCATTACGCTCAAGATATTTGTTCTGGGTTTGCTGCGTCTATCTCCGCAGCCTGTTCCGCAGGATCCGATTATTTTGGTACACCTCGCCATGGTCGCTACGCTGATGATCATTTTCCCGATCAGCAAGCTGCTGCATGCGCCCGGTGTGTTCTTCAGCCCCACCCGCAACCAGGCGGACAACCCACGTGAGCGCCGGCATCTGGCCGAGTGGGCTGCCAAGCTTGAAAAATAAGACAGGAGACTGGCGTGGCTGCACGAGAATTTGAAGTTCCAAAGCTGACCGGCGAGATCAAGGTCCCGGCCCTGCAAGAAGGCACAATGGCAGGGGTAAAAGGCTTTATTGCCAATGAAAAAATTCAGGAAGCCTTGGGCTACCCGGGCGAACTGGTCGAAGACTGGCATGACAAGGCCATTGGCAAGATGGGCGAACTGCTTGGCAAATACCGCTCACTGCAGGTGTTCATGGACGCCTGCGTGCATTGCGGCGCCTGTACCGATAAGTGCCACTATTACTTGGGCACTTCCGACCCCAAGAACATGCCGGTTGCCCGTCAGGAGTTGATGCGCCAGGTTTATCGTCGCCATTTCACCTTTGCGGGCAAATACTTCCCCAAGCTGGTTGGTGCAAAAGACCTGACAAAAGAAGTACTCGACGACTGGTACAGCTATTACTATCAGTGTTCGGAGTGCCGCCGTTGTTCCGTATACTGCCCCTACGGTATCGACACCGCTGAAATCACCATGGCTGGCCGCGAGATTCTTGACAGTGTCGGCATAGGTCAGAAGTACAGCAACGAAATTCTTGGCAAGCTGCAGCGCATTGGCAATAACCTGGGTCTGCCTGGCCCGGCGATTATCAACACACTTGAAGGCCTTGAGGAAGATGTGCTGGACGACACCGGCGTTCCGGTCAAATTCCCGCTCGATGTAAAGGGCGCGGAAGTGCTGCTGATTACTCCCTCTGCCGATTTCTTCTCTGAGCCACATGTGGAATCTTTGATTGGCTACGCCAAGGTGTTCCATGCTGCTGGCATCAGTTGGACTTTGTCTTCGCAAGCAGCTGAAGCAGGCAATTTCGGCCTGTTTATTGGCAGCTATGAAAACACCCGCAAGGCCGCCATGCGTATCCGCGATGCTGCGCTGGATCTGGGCTGCAAGCGTATCGTCGTCGGGGAATGCGGTCATGCCTGGCGTGTGGCCTATAGCTTCTGGAACACGATGATCGGTGTGGGTGATGGCGCCGAAGATGAATTTGGTAAAAAACTCCAGGCCCAGCTGGATCACAATTACCCGCAACCTGCGCATATTTGTGAAGTCACGCATGATTTATTGACGCGTGGCGTGATCAAGGTGGACAAATCCAAGAACGATGATCGCGTAATTACTTTCCACGACTCTTGTAACGTGTCGCGCGCATCTCGCATGGGAGACACCCCAGGCGGTCAATTCACCATCCCTCGTGAAGTCATCAAAATGGTGGCCAACAACTACCAGGAAATGGCTCCAGGAACGACGCATGAAGCCACTTTCTGTTGTGGCGGTGGTGGCGGTTTGCTAACCGACGACCTGATGGAAGTCCGAGTGAAGGGCGCGCAACCGCGGATGGAAGCCTACAAAGAAGTGGTGGACAACAACAAGGTCAACTTTCTGGCCCTGATCTGCGCGATTTGCAAGGCGCAGTTCACGAAGGTTCTGCCTTATTACGGTTATGACATGAGCATGGTGGGTGGTGTGCACCAGCTTGTAAGCACTGCTATCGAGCTACCCGGTCTGGGCGAAGGCCCGGCTGAGGCAGAAGCCGAAGTGGCAGGCGATGAATAAACAGGAAATTTTTTAGGAGAGCAGCAATGTCGACTACATCCGATGACATGAAAAAAGGCCTTACGTTCCGCAAGTACAAGGACGGCGAAAACAAACAGGACGTCGAGTGGAACGAATGGATTTTCGACGCCGACCATACCCACAAGTGCCCGGAATATGTGCTGTCCTCACCGCCTTGCCAGGCTTCATGCCCGGCGGGTGAAGACATTCGCGGCTACCTCAACATCGTGCGAGGAATCGAGAAGCCGCCAGCTGGTATGAACTGGCAGGAATATGCGTTCCGCCGCATCGCCGAAGCCAACCCCTTCCCCTCCGTTATGGGCCGTGTCTGCCCTGCACCTTGCGAATCCGGCTGCAACCGCAACCAGGTGGAAGATCACGTTGGCATCAACTCCGTTGAGCATTTCGTTGGCGATTACGCCATTGAAAACAAGCTTACGTTCAAGCGTGAGGAGGGTGTCCCCTCCAGCGGCAAGAAGGTCGCCATTATCGGCGGCGGTCCCGCCGGCCTGGCAGCTGCTTACCAGCTTTCCCTCAAGGGCCATAGCTGCACGATTTTTGATGACCACGAACTGCTGGGCGGCATGATGCGCTATGGCATTCCTGGCTTCCGTACTCCGCGTCATGTGCTGGATGGCGAAATCCAGCGCATCATCGATCTGGGTGTGGAAACCCGCATGAAAACCCGTATTGGCACCGATGTCAGTTTCGAAGATATCGAAAAGGAATTTGATGCCGTTTTCATGTCCATGGGCGCCCAGAGTGGCCGTGCCCTGCCGGTAGCGGGCGCAGAAGCCCCCAACTGTGTGACAGCGACGTCCTTCCTGAAAGCATTTAACGATGGACGCCTGCAGCATGTCGGCAATCGCGTTGTAGTCGTCGGCGGTGGCGATACCTCCATCGACGTCGCGACCGTTGCCCGCCGTTTGGGCAATATCAGCAACATTACCGATCTGGATCGTCCCGAGAGCGTGCTGGCCGGCCATGCCGCGCATGACGTTGCCAAGATTTCCGCCCGTGACGGCGCAGACGTGGTGCTGGTCTCCCGCGCGACCATGGACAAGATGAATGCGGCCAAGCAGGAAGTGGAGCATGCCCTGGAAGAGGGTATCAAGATCATTGGCGGCGTGACCCCGATCGGGGTTGTGGTTGGTGCTGATGGCCGTGCCACCGCGCTGCGCGTGGCTCAGTTCGAAGTGGTCAAAGGCGAGACCATTCTCAAGGAAGGCACCGAGCAGGATCTGCCGGCCGACCTGATCGTGTCCGCAATTGGCCAGGCTGTGGATTTCACCGGCTTGGAGCAATTCAACAACAACAAAGGCCTGATCAAGCCGGATGGCAACTACCGCTTCCCGGGCAAGCCGCACATTTTCATTGGTGGCGACGTGATCAAGCCCCACCTGCTGACAACCGCTATCGGCCATGCTTCGATTGCTGCTGATGGCATCGACCGCTTTCTGCGTGAAGGCACTACTGATCTGGGCAAGCGTCCCAAGGTGGATGCACATCGCTTCGACATGCTGCGCAAACTTGTTGAATCCGGCAAGAGCGTTGAGGAGTACAACCACAAGTCGGACTGGGGTACCAGCGAAGCCGGTTATGCAGTGCATAACTACGAAGACCGTTCCTCCAAGTATGTGATTCCTTCCAACGAGCTGTTCCTGGGTCACTTCATGTACGAGGATCGCAACAAGCGTGACATGAAGCATCTCACTGCCGAAGAAGCGCTCGGAAACTTCGAAGAGCGTCTGATGCCGCTGACCGAGAAGGAAGTTGTGACGGAAGCCAAGCGTTGCATGTCCTGCGGCCTGTGCTTCGAATGTGACAACTGCGTGGTCTACTGCCCGCAAACTGCCGTGTTCCGTGTCAAGAAGAACGATCGCACGCTTGGGCGCTATGTCGACACAGACTATACCAAGTGCATCGGCTGCCACATCTGTGCAGATGTCTGCCCGACTGGCTACATCCAGATGGGCATGGGCGAATAAAAACTGATAAGGGATGAAGATGCTGGCTAGCTGGATTAAATCTGCTGCCCTGGGTATTCTGGTTGCATTGTCTCCGTTGGCAACTGCCGGCGGAGATGCTTCCAGCGTGCCCCAGCCTGTGATTCAAAAGGGCAAGGGCGACAAGTGCGTGGAAGACACACAGGTTATGCGGCGTGAGCACATGGAGCGGCTGGAACATCACCGCGACGAAACCATGCGCAAAGGGATTCGTACCACACAGTACAGTCTCAAGAACTGCATCGACTGCCACGCTACGCCGGACGAATCGGGGCAACGCACGGTGTTGGGCAAGGACCACTTTTGCCAGAGTTGCCACGCCTATGCTGCCGTCAAGATTGACTGTTTTGAGTGTCATTCCAGCAAACCCGAAGGCAATGCCGCAATGCATCCCATCGTTCCAGCCCAATCCGGACCTGGCGCACAAACCGCCGCAAGCATGCGTCACCATGGTTTGAGCACGCCCCCGAGTTTGAATTCAAGCCTTTCGGTCAAGGACATCGCAGGGGCACTCAAATGAACAATTTTGAACAATACCGACGCCAATTCCTGGGTGGTGCACTGGCAACTGCAGGTGCTGCCCTGGTACCGGGTCTTATGCTGGTGGAAGTTGCGGAAGGACGTGCTCCGGAAGAACCGGCATCCAGCAATAATCGCTGGGGACTTCTTATCGACACAACCAAATGTGGCAATGGTTGCAATGAATGCGTAACTGCGTGCAGCACGGAAAACGGCTGGGAACAAAAAGGTGGCTTGCAGGATCCGCAGTGGATCCGCAAGGTTGAACTCACCAACAATAACACCGGCGCAAAGCACTCGCTGCCCATGATGTGTCAGCATTGCGAGCATCCGCCCTGCGTGGATGTCTGCCCGACCGGCGCCTCCTTCAAGCGTGACGATGGCATCGTACTGGTCGATCGTCACATCTGCATCGGTTGCCGCTACTGCATGATGGCGTGCCCGTACAAGGCTCGTTCGCTGGTGCATGAAGACTTGCATGACACTCAAGTGGCCCACATGCCCCGCGGCAAGGGTTGCGTCGAATCCTGCACGATGTGCATGCACAAGATTGATGCCGGTGAGAATACAACGGCCTGCGCGCAAGCTTGTCCCGAACAAGCCATCCTGTTTGGTGATCTCAATGATGCCAACAGTGACATCGCTCAGCGTTTGGCTACTTATGCAAGCAAGGAAGTTCGCGCCGATCTCGGCTTGAATACCGGCGTGCGCTACACGGGGATCTGATTCATGCGTACCGTTAATCGTGAATTCGAAGGAAACAGCCTGGGCTACTGGGCTTTGCTTGGTGCTCTGGGCGCAATCATCTTGTTGGGCCTGTTTGCGGCTTACAACATGGAACACCATGGCCACATCATTACCGGCATGAACAACCAGATCGTGTGGGGTTTGCCGCACGTATTCGCCGTGTTCATGATCGTTGCGGCATCTGGCGCGCTCAACGTGGCCTCTGTCGGCACCGTGTTTGACAAGAAAATCTACAAGCCGCTTGCTCCGCTATCTGCCCTGCTGGCCATTGCGCTGCTGGCCGGCGGCCTAGCGGTGTTGATGCTGGATCTGGGCCGTGCAGACCGTGCCATCCTGAC
>JAHENE010000015.1 GCA_024643305.1 Thiobacillaceae bacterium
ATCCAGAGGACATCATTTACGACGAAACCGTACGCAAGGTATATCTGGGCGAGCATTTCAAGCTTTAATCCACATCGGCAAGCTGAACGCTTATAAATTTTGGCATCTTGCACTGCCGGGCGTATGCTGGTTGCCACCCTAAAGCGCACAGGCTTTTATCCGAATTTACTTCCATGAAGCACCATCTCCAACTCAAGTTCGGTCAGCAACTAACGTTGACACCCCAACTGCAGCAATCCATCAGGTTGCTGCAGTTGTCAACGCTGGAGCTTAACCAGGAGATTGAGCAGATGCTGCAGGACAATCCCCTTCTGGAACGTGAAACCGAAGAGGATGAGCGGGACCCCCGGACCGGGGAACTCGAATCGGCTGACCATTCTGAAGATTTGCCATCGGACAAGACTGACTCCTCTGCAGAAACTTTGCAAAATCAGGAGCAGTCATTGCCCGACGAACTGGACTGGAATGACTACAGCACGGGTGGCGCCGAGCCCGAAGATGATGGGGGGCCTCAGACCCCGGCAGCATCAGCCACACTCCGGGAATATTTGCTTGGGCAGGTTGCGCTGCTGCCCCTGTTGCTACGTGACCGCATGCTGGTTAGCACTTTGGTCGAGGCGCTTAATGAAGATGGATATTTGGAGCAGTCTCTGGAGGAAATCGCGTCGGGCTTGGAGGCGGATCCTCCAATTGACCCTGAAGAAATGCGCGTTGCGCTCGGGTACCTGCAAAACCTTGACCCCCCCGGCGTTGGTGCGAGGAATCTGGGCGAATGCCTGAGCCTGCAATTGAAAAACCTGCCAGAATCCACACCGGCTCTTGAGGCGGCGAAGAAAATTGCAAACGGTTTGCTCAATCTTCTTGCTGCCCGCGATGTGGGCAAGCTCAAAAAAAGCCTGCATATTGATGACGCAGAATTGCGCGCGGCAAGACAGCTTATTCTGAAACTGAACCCCAAGCCTGGCGCCCAATTTAGTGCCCCTGAAAGCCACTATGTCATCCCGGACGTCTTTGTAAGGAAGTACAAAGGGGTTTGGCTGGTCAGCCTTAACTCCGATGCCATGCCAAAGTTGCGTATCAACCGCGTCTATGCCGATATCCTTGCACGCCATCGCGACAATGGCGGGCAGCTTGCCAACCAGTTGCAGGAAGCGAAATGGCTGATCAAAAATGTGCAGCAGCGTTTTGACACCATACTGCGCGTTTCACAAGCAATTGTGGACCGCCAAAGGAATTTCTTTGAGCATGGGGAGGTTGCCATGCGCCCTCTGGTCTTGAGGGAAATAGCCGAGGCCGTTGATCTGCACGAGTCAACCATTTCCAGAGTTACCACGCAAAAGTACATGATGACCCCACGTGGACTTTATGAGTTGAAGTACTTCTTTGGCAGCCATGTTGCCACGGAGGCGGGCGGTGTGTGTTCCTCTACCGCCATTCGTGCGCTGATCAAGCAGCTGGTGGGGTCGGAGGATGCCAAGAAACCATTATCTGACGGACAGATCGCGGAAGTTCTTGCGCAACAAGGGATTGTGGTTGCCCGCCGCACGGTGGCAAAGTATCGGGAATCATTACATATTCCAACTGCCAACATGCGCAAGTCCTCCTGATTGAGAATTGTGTGCCACTTGAAAAAAAAGCCAAATTCCCCTAATTTAGAGTTGTGGGTCCCTTTTTATACTTTCTATGACAATAATCATTCCCGTCCCTGTGGAGGGCGGTTTTTTATCACCCATTTATCCAAGGAAGTACCATGAATCTCAATATCTCCGGCCATCATTTAGAAATCACACCTGCCATTCGGGATTATGTTGCCGATAAGCTTGAGCGCATCAAGCGCCATTTCGATCAGGTCATCGACGCATCTGTAATCATGCAAGTTGAAAAGCTCATTCACAAAGTCGAGGTCAGCATGCATGTGCGCGGCCGCGATTTTCATGCACACGCCGAAGATGGAAACATGTATGCGGCGATTGATATGATGGCTGACAAACTCGACCGTCAGATCGTCAAGCACAAAGAAAAGAACTCTGATCACCATCCCGATGGCGCTTCGGCCAAGCGACAGATTTCTGAAACATAATCGAAGCCGTCCGGGCAGACTATAGAAACCCGGACTCTTTTATGAACCTTATTGCCCCACTGCTCAGCCCCGACAGCGTTGTCGCTGACCGATCCATCTCCAGCAAGAAGAAGCTGTTCGAACATGCTGCTGGGTTGTTTGAAAACATCAAGGGACTCAAACAGCAGGAGGTGTTTGACAGTCTGTTTGAGCGTGAGCGTCTAGGTTCGACGGCGCTTGGGTTTGGAGTAGCGATTCCCCATGGTCGGATAAAAAGCCTGAGCGAAGCGGCGGGCGCATTTTACCGGCTGAAGCCGCCTCTTGAATTTGAATCACCTGACGCCCTCCCGATCAATCTTTGTTTTATTTTGCTGGTGCCGCAGCATGCAAACGAGTTGCATCTCCAAATCCTGGGTGAGCTTGCGCAGATGCTGGGCGACTCCGGCATGCGCGAACGCCTGCTTTCCGCTGCCCCTGCGGAGTTATACGAAGTGCTGACCACATGGACGCCTTGAGTATTGTCACGGTTGACAAGCTGTTCCGTGACAATGCCGATGCGCTGAATCTGGACTGGCTGGCAGGGCATGACGGAGGCAGACGCTCCCTAACTTCGGAGTCATTGCATAAAACCAACCTGGCACCTATAGGCCACTTGAATCTGGTTCACCCGAACCGCGTGCAGGTCTTGGGCAGTCCGGAAATGGATTACCTGCGCAAACTGAGCCAGGATGCCCTTGAAGAAGCGCTTCATCATCTGTTTTCCAGCGAGCTTGCGGCCGTGGTTTTGGCAGATGGCGAAGCGCCGCCCGGAGTGCTTCATGAAACCGCAGCGAAAACGGGTACGCCGCTTTTTGTTTCTACCCATTCAAGCCCGTCTGTTGTTTCCCACCTGTCGCACTACCTGATGCAGACTCTGGCGGAAACCACGGTAGTCCATGGCGTTTTCATGGAGGTTTCGGGCATAGGTGTGCTTATCCAGGGAGAGGCCGCAGTCGGGAAAAGCGAATTGGCGTTGGAGCTGGTTACGCGTGGACATAGACTGGTTGCCGATGATGCCGTCGAATTGCGTCGAGTTGCGCCAGACACCCTTGAAGGGTCGTGTCCCGCCATGCTCAGGGATTTCCTTGAGGTACGCGGTCTGGGAATTCTCAATATTCGATCACTTTTCGGTGAAACCGCAGTCAAGCTCAAGAAAAATCTCAAGCTAATCGTCCGGTTGGTCAACCCAAGCGACAACCTGGAACAGTTAAGCCGTCTTGATATGGATGCTTCAAAAACCCTCATCCTGGAAGTTGATATTCCCACCGTACGAATTCCTGTTGCGGCAGGACGCAACCTGGCGGTGCTGTTGGAGGTTGCAGTGCGCAACCATATCCTCAAGAGCCGCGGCATTGATCCGACAGCGGAACTGATGGCGCGGCAACAGTTGTTTATGCAAGAGGAGTCATGATGCAGTTGGTGCTTGTGTCAGGGCTTTCTGGCTCGGGTAAAAGCATAGCCAGCGCAATCCTGGAAGATTCAGGCTATTACTGCATCGATAATTTGCCGCTTTCGCTGGTTGAGAATGTGGTGCTTCATTTGTCCAAATCAGGACAGAAAAAGATTGGTATTGCAGTGGATGCCAGAGGGGGCGAGGATTTTGCGGTTTTTCCCGCGTTGCTGGAAAAGCTAAAAGCAGGCGGTTTTGATGTGCGCGTGATATTTCTTGAGGCCAAAACGCCAACACTGGTTAAGCGTTTCTCGGAAACTCGCCGCAAGCACCCACTTTCTTCGGAAAAAGTTTCTCTGCCTGAGGCGATCGATCTGGAACGCGACAAACTTGTCGACGTAATGCGATATGCGCATCGAATCGACACAAGCGATCTTGCACCCAGCGCGCTGTGCCTGTGGATAAAGGACCTGATTGAGCAGGACCGCTCGCGTATAACCCTGCTGTTTCAATCATTCGGCTACAAACATGGCATCCCGCTGGACGCAGACATGGTTTTCGATGTGCGCTGCATACCTAACCCGCATTACGTACCTGAACTTCGCCCACTCACGGGAAAGGATGATGCGGTGCGCACCTATATCGAGGCCAGTCCTGACGCCATGAAAATGCTGGCTGATATGCGCGGGTTTATTGAGAACTGGCTGCCTTGCTTCATTCGCGACAATCGTGCCTATCTGACAATCTCCGTGGGTTGTACGGGTGGACAGCATCGTTCGGTTTATTTTGTTGAGTCGCTGGCCAAATACTTTTGCGACAGGGAACAGGTTCTGGTGCGGCATCGTGAGCTTCATTAGGCCCTGGATCAAGCTGATAAAACCAGGGGACGTACTGGTTTTAATACTTTCAAGCCTGCTTGCCACCGGGCTTTTTCTCAATGCATTGTCAAAGCCCGCAGGTACTGCAATTATTGTTCGCGCTCAGGGAAAGGCAATGGTCCGGACAAGTTTGGAACGAGATGCTTATTACAAAGTCCCCGGGAAACTCGGTTTGACCATAGTCGAAATTCGGCATGGACAAGCCCGTGTTGCAAGCGATCCAGGACCGAGACAAATCTGTGTCAAGCAGGGGTGGGTCAGCCGGTCAGGTGATGCCGCTTTATGTCTTGCCAACCAGACCAGTCTTGAAATTGTTGGCCAATATAAGCCCTTCGACTCAAAGAGCTATTGATAACATCGTGCGCGAAATCCGTTTGACCGTTACTGCCGAAGACAGGCACATTGCCATCATGGCGGCTGCCGCTATCGGTTTAACGTTGGCGGAGGCGGCGATTCCCAGTCCCCTTCCGGGGGTTAAGCCGGGCCTGGCCAATATTGTTATCCTTCTGGTCATGATGCGATACGGAATCAGAACGGCGGTTTGGGTTATGGCCATACGCCTTCTGGCAGGCAGCCTCCTGCTGGGGACTTTTCTTTCGCCCGGCTTCTGGCTTGCGGCTGCAGGAGCTGTTGCCAGCTCACTCATTCTTTATGGGAGCCGCATCCTTTCAGAACGCTATTTTGGCGCGGTATCCATTTCTGTTTTGATGGCCACGGCCCATGTCAGTGGCCAGCTTCTTCTTGCGAGTCTTTGGTTCTTTTCCGGAGTCGATATTGCTGTTCTGGCGCCGGTGTTCGCGCTCGCCGCACTGGTTTTTGGAACTGCAAACGGGTTAATTGTTGCAGGGATTGTTGCGAATGATGGTACGGCCGGGGCACAATCGGTTCATGTCTAGAAGAACGATCACTCTTGCATTGACTGGCGCTTCAGGCCTTGCTTACGGATTCCGCTTGATTGAGTGTCTGTTGGAAAAAGGACTGAATCTGCAAGTAATCGCATCGCAGGCGGCCCATATGGTGGCAACTCGGGAAATGGGATTTACCCTGCCTGCGCGCGCGAAAGAACTGGAAGCCTGGTTGCGGGAACGCTATCCTGGAAATGACGGCAGCTTGAGCGTTTATGGCCGTGAAGACTGGTTTGCGCCGATTGCTTCGGGCAGCGGGGCGAGTGACGCCATGGTTGTGTGCCCTTGTTCAATGGGCACGCTGGCGGCAATTGCTCACGGCCTTTCAGATAATCTCATCGAGCGCGCTGCTGACGTGATGATCAAGGAAAATCATAAACTGGTACTCGTCCCGCGCGAAACGCCATTTTCGGCTTTACATCTTGAAAACATGTTAAAGCTGGCGAAGCTGGGCGTTACCATTCTTCCCGCCAACCCGGGTTTTTATCATCAGCCGCAGCGCATAGAAGATTTGGTTGATTTTGTCGTTGCGCGCGTACTCGATCAATTAGGTATTCATAATGACCTTGTCCCCCGCTGGGGTGAGGCGGTCTAAGCGACTTCTAATGTTTGAAAAACTCAGCAAACTATTTGTTCCGGAGAATCGCGTATTGCCGTTATTTCCGGTTTCCACCGTGCTGTTTCCGGGTGGGCGTCTTCAGTTGAAGATTTTTGAGCAGCGATATCTGGATTTGGCCAAGGAGTGTTTTGCCGAAAGCGCCACCTTTGGTTTGTGCGGCATACGTGAAGGCAGCGATACAGGAGAACCTGCAATCCCTTATGAGGTCGGCACAGAGGTCAGGATTGTTGAATGGGACATGCCTCAGACGGGTATTTTCCATGTGGTAGTGGAGGGTCTGGAGCGTTATGTGGCACGCAAACTGGAGACTACGCCGAGCGGGTTGCTGGTTGCGGCAGTCGAGCCTGTCAGCACGGAAATGTCCTGCGCGATACCAGATGAACTCAGGTTATGTGTTGAGGTATTGAAGCACATCCTAGTCGACAATCAGATTGAGCCACCTGAGGTGCACTATGATGATGCAGTCTGGGTTGGCTATCGGTTGTCGGAATTGTTGCCTTTCAAGCTCAAGGTCAAACAGGATTTGCTGGAAATGAATGACAGCCTGGCACGTCTGCGCATACTCGACCAGTTTCTGCGACAAAATGCCAAATAGCTCTCCTCGCTTGTCTAAATATGAGTAAGGCTTTCACCCGCGAAAACGATGCTTCGCCGGAAGACGATGAAGATGAGGGCGGAAATTCCTTGCCGGCCGGGGTCAAGAACTACATGACCCCTGCCGGCCATTCTAGGCTTAAGGCGGAGTTTGATCTGCTCTGGAAAATTGAACGGCCCAGTATGGTCGAGACCGTTGCCTGGGCCGCCAGCAATGGCGATCGTTCGGAAAATGGTGATTACATCTACGGCAAGAAACGCCTACGTGAAATCGACCGACGTCTGCGATATCTCAGTAAACGGCTGGAAAATGCTGAAGTTGTCGATCCTGCGGACAGGCAGGAAATAGATCAGGTGTTTTTTGGCGCCACCGTTACTGTGCTGGATGATCTTGGCACAGAAGCCACTTACACAATAGTCGGCATCGACGAGGCAGAACCTTCAAGAAACCGCATCTCCTGGGTGTCGCCCATGGCTCGCACATTGCTGAAAGCGCGTGAAGGCGATACGGTCAATCTGATGACGCCAGCTGGGAAACGAGAACTTGAAATTCTGGAAGTGCGGTATCAGGCTGTGGACTGAATTTTCTTCTCGAAAAGCACGTCCCAGACACCATGGCCCAGATTCAAACCGCGTTGCTCGAATTTTGTGATGGGCCGCCATTCCGGGCGTGGAGCAAACCCGTCCGCTGAATTCTTCAGTATCCTCTCGCCTGACAGTACATCAAGCATCTGCAGGGCATAGTCCTCCCAGTCTGTGGCACAGTGCAGATAGCCGCCAGGCGCGAGCTTTTGCGCGAGTAATGCGACAAGCTCTGGCTGGATCAGTCGGCGTTTGTGATGGCGTTTCTTTGGCCAGGGGTCGGGGAAGTAGACATGAATGCCTGCAAGCGAATTGTCGGCAAGCATGTGGTTGAGCACTTCCACGGCATCGTGCTGAATGATTCGTATGTTCGAGAGTTTGCGAACCTGGATTTCCTTGAGCAGGCTGCCGACACCCGGGGTGTGCACTTCCACGCCAAGATAGTCATGTCCGGGGTGCGCTTCGGCAATGTCGGCTGTGGTCTTGCCCATACCGAAACCGATTTCGAGGATGACTGGCGCTTTGCGCGCAAATGCTTTTTCAAAGTCCAGCAGGGCGGGAGTGTAGGCGATCCCCCAGTGCGCCAAGCCATCTTCATATGCGCGGCGTTGGGCATCGGACATGCGCCCCTGACGCAGGACAAAACTGCGGATATGTCGTTGCTGCGTTTCTTGATCGACTGCTTCCAAGATTTAGGAGCCGATGAGTCCGGAAGTCGGGCTGCTTGGGCTGGCCGTGTAAATCTTTTTCGGCATGCGCCCCGCAAGGAAAGCCTTGCGCCCGGCGACCACTGCCTGCCCCATGGCCTCGGCCATGAGCACTGGGTTTTGCGCGCCTGCTATGGCGGTGTTCATCAGCACAGCATCGCAGCCGAGCTCCATGGCGATGGCGGCATCTGAGGCGGTGCCCACC
Organism: Thiobacillaceae bacterium; assembly: GCA_024643305.1. Lineage (GTDB taxonomy): Bacteria > Pseudomonadota > Gammaproteobacteria > Burkholderiales > Thiobacillaceae > UBA6918. Next base: position 7,979 of record JAHENE010000015.1, read on the forward strand.
CCGGCATCAACGACGACCGGCACCTTGATGCGGTCAATGATGATTTGCAGGTTCCAGGGATTGAGAATGCCCATGCCTGAACCGATGAGTGAAGCCAGAGGCATGACGGCGACACAGCCGATGTCTTCCAACTGCTTGGCGATGATGGGGTCGTCGGAAGTGTAGACCATGACCTGGAAGCCGTCCTTCACCAGCACTTCCGCGGCTTTGATGGTTTCCACCACGTTGGGATACAGGCTTTGCGGATCGCCCAGTACTTCCAGTTTGACCAGGTTATGACCGTCCAGCAGCTCACGCGCAAGCCGTAATGTACGGATGGCTTCTTCTGCAGAGTAGCAGCCTGCCGTGTTCGGCAGATAGGTGTATTTCGATGGAGGGAGCGCCTCCAGCAGCGAAGGCTGGCTGGCATCCTGGCCGATGTTGGTGCGGCGGATGGCAACCGTAACGATTTCCGCGCCGCTGGCCTCGACAGCGTGCCGTGTTTCGTCGAAGTCCTTGTACTTTCCTGTGCCTACCAATAAACGGGAGGAGTAGGTTTTTCCTGCGATAACCAGTTGATCCATAAGTTCTTCCAGATTCAGCCGCCGCCTACGGCGACCACGATTTCAAGTTTGTCCCCATTTACAAGTTGTGTTTCACCATGCTGGCTGCGTGGCACGATTTCCCCATTCCGCTCAATGGCCACGCGCTTGCCTGCATAACCCAATGTTTCGATGAGGTCGGAAACAGATAGCGGTGCATCGAAAATGCGGCTTTCGCCGTTAATAATCAGGGAATATGCTTCCATTTGTCCGTAAAATTGCAGTAAGATGCGAGAAGCGCTGGTAATCTCAAAACGTCAAATTTTACCATGCGGGCGTCGTATAACGGCATTACCTCAGCTTCCCAAGCTGATGAAGAGGGTTCGACTCCCTTCGCCCGCTCCAGTTTCCTGGCTTTTCAGTACGGCGAGCTTTGGAAATTTGTCGGAAATGAGCAGAATCCTCGAAGTGGTGCGCTAGGTACTGGCAACCAAGAGTTCAAGAACAGCCTTTCGCCGGGCCTATCCTGCCTTTTGTCGGATGGGATCGGATTGGACGTTTACACCTTAAGATTTGTTGTCATTATCCGTAATGTTAGTATCGGGAAATGGGCTCATCACCTGCCCGGAACGCATCTGACAAGGGCAAACCCGTCGTGAGGCGGGGACGCAAAGTCTCCGGTCTGGGATGTATGATCCAGATAGCGGGATCGCCGGATGGCATCAGGCTGGCAGGACTTCAGCCTTGGTCTCTTGCACCTTTCTTGGCTTTCCGGTGGGTTGGGTAAACCCTTATGTAGGGTGTGCCAAGGAGAAGAAAATGTCAGACAGTGGCATCGTTAACTTAAGTGATTACAGCAAAAACCGTCGCAGTTCCGTGAGCGTGGAGCATCTCAAGCTATTACACGAAACCAGGGATATGCTTGCGGCAGGCGTGGCACGTGAGCTATCCGGACAAGTGGAAGCCATTGAAAGCAGCCTGCTTGGACTGGCTGATCATTCCCCGCTGGCTGAAACGCGTGAGTACTATTTCCAGGCCATGGGCATTGTCAATAGACAGGGTGCCGAGCTTTTCCAGTCATGCAAACAGACACTGATCCGATTGATCAGCGCGGAATGGGGTGAAAACCTGGTTCAAGAGCAGAATGCAGTGGCTGAACTTTCCCTGATGGACGACACCGATTACGAGGTGACGCTTGCCGTCAACAAGTCTACTTCGCGTTTGCGTTTTAATTGCGCAGAAGAACTAGTCGGGCTGGACGCACGCGTGGGTGTGCTGCTCGAGCGCTCACCCTTGCCTGCGGATGACAATCCCTTCGGCCCCAAAATTTTGTGCGAATCCCTGCTTGAGGGGATGAAATCACTGGATATCGATCAAAAGATCCAGTTGGTCCTGCTGAATCAATTCGATCTGATTCTCTACCCTGAGCTCCCAGCCTTATATCAGGAAATCAACCGCTTCCTCTTGGCAAAGAACATTTTGCCCGACTTCAAGGCGGGTATACGCAGTCGTCCCGAACAGTCACAACGAACAAAGCAGCGTCAGCCGGAACAACCCGAATTGATGAGCCTGTTTGAGCAAATGGCAGGTGGACCGGCTGGACAGGGCGGCGGCGGAGCGGGTCAGGCGGGCGGAAATTCCGGTGCAGCTCTCCTTGGCATCAGTATGCTGGAGGCACTCAATCGTCTTCAGGTGGGCGCCCTTGATCTGCCTGGCGGCGTTACGATCGATTTGCGCAATTCCCAATCGGGCGGAATTTCAAATGTAGTACGTGAACTGCAGCAAAGCCCGGCCATGTTGTCGGCAAGCAAGATTGAGACAGTCATGATCGATGCTGTGGCCATGCTGTTCGATTATCTGTTTGAAGATCAGGCCATTCCCGAGCACCTCAAGCAGTTGATTGCGCAACTGCAGGTGCCTGTACTCAAGATAGCCATTATTGAACGCGGGTTTTTTACCCAGCGGGATCATCCGGCACGACGCGTGCTGGATTTGATTGCATCCCTTGCGGTAAAGCCTGCTGGTCAGGATCAAGAGGCTGATCCCTTGCAAGCCGAGGTAGAGGCTGTCATCCAGAAAATTGTCAACGAATTTGACCAGGATGCCAGTGTGTTCGCTCAGGCTTTTGATGCCCTGAGCGAACTGCAGGCCAAGCGCGAGCAGGAACTGGAAGTCGGCATGGCCGACAGTGTTGCAGAGATGTTGCGCGCTGAGCGCAGCGAGATGGCTGAACCCGTGGTACGCGACCACATTCGCCGTGCTCTTGCAGAGCAGCCTGCCCCCGAATCCATTGCCGTCTTCCTGCGCGACAACTGGACACCTTTGCTGATCAGGGAATACATAGCTGAGGGGGAAAACTCGCCGCACCTGTCTGCGCATATCGAAACGATGCGTGAACTGCTTTGGAGCGTGCAGCCCAAAACCGACATGGACAGTCGGCTAATGATGGTGAGGATTTTGCCTGGCCTGCTCAAGCGCCTGCGTGAAGGCGTGGAGGAAGCCAGCATGCCTATGGAGAATGTTGAAAGATTCTTCGCCGGGCTGGTGACCTTGCATGCGAACGCAGTACGCCCGACCGCCCTGAGTGTTCCTCTTCCAGAGGCTGAGACGCTGGTTGATGATTTGCCCCAAGACGAATCGGAAGCAACAGAGAACCATGATTTGGGCGATGCGCGATACAGCGAGCCGCTTCCCGAGATTGAGGATGAATATACCCTTTGCGCCAAATCGCTGGAAAAAGGCGACAAGATTGAATTCCTGCATGGCGATGGCACCAGAAACTGGGTGCAGGTTGTCTGGGTCAGCGGACTGAAGGGAAATTACCTTTTCTCGGACATGAACGGTCACAACATGTTCTCCATCAGCCCGCTGCGGCTGGCGGACAAGTTGCGTACTGGCCAAGCCGTTTTGGGTGCGCGCGAGTCTGCAACGGAGTCTGCATTCGGCAAGCTCATGTCATTCTTCAAGCAGAAGGTTATGGGTTAGGTTGAGGAAATTGACAAACAAAAACGGGCCTCATGACCCGTTTTTTTGTTTGTCCCCAGTGTTTTGGTAGCATGGCAGGATGGACTTTTCTCAGCGGATAATCGCGTGGCAACACCAGCATGGGCGCCATAACCTGCCTTGGCAGACAAGCCGCGATCCCTATCGGATCTGGATTTCGGAAATCATGCTGCAGCAAACTCAGGTTGGTACCGTCATTCCCTATTTTGAGAGGTTCATTGGCCGGTTTCCGACTATCGTCCAACTTGCCAGGGCAAGCGAAGAAGAAGTGCTTACATACTGGGCGGGCCTTGGATACTACGCACGTGGACGCAACCTGCATCGAGCCGCCAAGATTGTCGTAGAACAACATGCGGGCGTGTTTCCAAGCGCTATTGACGATATTCTCTCCTTGCCAGGGATCGGCCGATCTACCGCCGCTGCGATCAGCGCGTTTGCCTTTGGTCAACGCCACGCCATACTCGACGGAAATGTAAAGCGGGTGTTCGCGCGCGCGTTTGCCATTGACGGCTGGACAAGCGACAAGAAAGTGGAAGATCGTTTATGGCAGCTGAGCGAAAGCCTGCTGCCCAGGACTGGCATTGAAGCCTACACTCAGGCCTTGATGGATCTGGGCGCTATGGTATGTACCCGCAGTAAGCCGAAATGTAATCAATGTCCATTTGTCGGTGATTGCATGGCGCTGAGGGATAATCGCGTGGTCGAGCTGCCTGTACCACGTCCCAGAAAGCCGTTACCTGAGCGCAGTGCCACTTTGCTGGTTATACGACATGGGCATGATGTTCTGCTCAAGAAGCGTCCGGCACCAGGTATCTGGGGCGGTTTGTGGAGCCTACCTGAAGCGGAAGGTGAGCTTAACGCGGCCTGCATGCAACTCACCGGACAAGCGCCGACGAGTATTGAAAAACTTGCAGGTTTCAGACACACCTTTACCCACTTTCACTTGGCTGTTCAGCCGATCATGTTGACGCTCAAAAAGCTTCCTGACATTACAGCCGAACCCGGCAGCATATGGATGGAAATTAATGATGCAATCGAAGCCGCCATCCCCAAGCCGGTGAAATCCATCCTGCAGGTAGCGGCCAAATGCTGATCGACACGCATTGCCATCTGGATGCGGCGGAATACGACGCAGATCGCGATGCCGTGACAGAGCGTGCCCAGCGTGCCGGGGTTGAACAGATCATTGTGCCTGCCGTGGCAGCGTTCAATTTTGAATCCACGATCGATTGTCGACGCTATCCGGGCGTGGAAATCGCACTGGGGTTGCATCCCATGTATGTGCATGTGCATCGAGAGGAGCACTTGGTACAGTTGGATGAAGCAATTCGTGATTATCGACCCATAGCAGTCGGGGAAATCGGATTGGACCGTTTCCAGTCGCGCCTTGATCGCCCGGGGGTGAATGAAGAAGACTTGGAGCGCCAGGAATTTTTATACATGGAACAGTTGAAACTTGCCAGCAAGTACAACTTGCCGGTTTTATTGCATATTCGTCGCGCGAATGACCAGATCTTGAAATACTTGCGCCGAATCAAGGTGCCGGGCGGGATTGCTCACGCTTTCAATGGCTCGATTCAGCAGGCTCAGGAATACATCAAGCTCGGTTTCAAACTTGGTTTTGGTGGTGCGATGACCTACACACGTGCTACTAGCCTGCGCAAGCTTGCTGCCGAGTTGCCGCTGGATTCCATTGTGCTGGAAACAGATGGGCCGGATATTCCGCCGGAATGGATTAGCAGGCAGCGCAACGAGCCAGCCGAGCTCCCGAGAATCGCCAAAGCGCTTGCTGAGTTACGCGGCATTGGCCTGGAAGAGGTTTCGCGACAAACCAGCAAAAATGCACAAGAAATTCTGGGCCTTAAATCCAGCGCCTGACACGCCTGCAGTACTCTGCATATTCTTCACCAAATCTGGCAGAGAGGTGTGCCTCCTCGTTTTTGATGACGCCATAATGAAGCGCTGCCCAGACCATGGGGTAGAAAAGTAGCGGCCACAGGAACCCCCAAATCAGCATGACGCCGAGATAAATGACACTGTCGGCGAGGTAGATAGGGTTGCGCGAGAAGTGGAACGGACCGCTTTCGACCAGACGGTTCACGGAAGCATAGGGGTTGACCGTAGTCTTATGCTTGAGCATGGTTGAGGCTGCCCAAAGCAGAAGCAGGGAGCCGAGTACAACAAGTAGCCACCCTAGATTGGAAACTTTTGGGAAGGAAAGGGGTGCCAAATTATTCAATTCCCACGATGCCCACAAAGCGGCCACATAAACCAGTGGTGGGGGTAGTAGCGTGGCCGGGCGTTTGTGATTATTCGCCATCACTTTTCCCTTATCAGTGCCTCGATCAAACGCACCACTTCGGGGTGATCGAACTCTCGCCCGCCGATGGCGCGATAGGCCATGCGTCCGCGCTTGTCGATAATGAATGTGGTCGGCAGGCCGCGCACAGGCCAGAAAGCCATGGCGTCGCCCTCAAGGTCGAGGAGGATAGGGAATTGTGGCCATAAGTCGAGCGTAGAAGTGAATTGATCGATGGTTTCGAGGTTCTCGCCCTCATTGACCGCCAGGATGAGCAGTGGTTTTCCATCCAATTTCTGACGCAAGCGTTCCATGGAGGGAAATTCGCGGCGGCAGGGCGGACACCAGGTTGCCCAGAAGTTGATGATGACTACTTTGCCGCGCAGTGTGGCGAGATCCATTGTTTGGCCATCTGTGTCCTGGAGCGACAAGGCCGGCGAAGACAGCCGAGGTTTTACAGGAATAAGTGAGGATTGCAGCGGCGGGTCGGCGCTATGGGCCGGGCCGTGCAGCGCCAGAAGCAGAAGGCTAATCAGGCCGTTCCGTGCATTGAACATTCTTCATCACTCCTTCGTACAATTTTCCACTCTGCCACCAGCGATACAGCACATCGAAGCGGGTACCGGCAGGCAGGTCAAAAGTGGACATGCCCTGATTCCAGTCCCCTGGAGCAAAAGTTTGTTCTACCGGAAACTGCGACCATTCGAATGCCAGTTTTACAGGTTTGGAAAACTTTCTGGGCTGCCAGCGTGCCAGCCAGTCGTGCTTGGTCAGCATTAATTGCGTAGTTCCGTCTTCGGGCAGGTAGCGCCATTCGGCAAGGCAGTACTTGATGGGTAGCTTGCTGTCGTTTCGCAGCACGGTCATGTAAACGCAGGTGTGCGCAAACTCGTCGACCGACTTTTCATCCAGTCCGCGTCCCTGCATAAAGGCACGCGCCTGGTCAGGACTGATTTGCGTCAGCCTGAGATGGACGCCTTGTTTGTCGGTTTCCCAGGTAGATAAGCCGGAATCGTAGGCTACGCTATGGTATGTAAAATCATCCTGCGCGTGTGCCCACGGCATTAAAACGAGAAGAAGCAGGTGGATGGTGATGGTGGATGTTTTACTACAAAGCATCAGAGCCTTGCGCCTTGTACTGCACGCAGGAATTCGTTGCGCAACTGATCGCTGCCTTCAAAGCAGCCGGAAAATGCCTGTGTCACCACGCGTTCGTCGCCACGACGGTCTTCGCCCAGTAAAAGACACAGTTGTTCTGCCTCGATAATGCAGGCGGCACCCGCTGCCTTGCCATGCGCCATCATCGCCTCGGCAATGTCTCGAGTCATCCATTCCTGATAGGTGAAGCGGTGGCCAATGGCGTCGACCAGGCGCGCGATGCGACCAAATCCGTGCAAACGGCCTCCGGGAATGTAAGCGACATGCGCCACCCCGCGAAACGGTACCAAATGGTGCGGGCACACACCGTGGATGGCGATGCCGCGCACGACCACCATGTCGCGGCGATCATCAGCAAAGCCTTCGCCCAAAGCCTCACCGGGATCTAGTGCGTAACCGCCAAGCAGACGTTTTTGCCAAAGCTCACGCACCCGCTCAGCGGTGCGGCCGGTGTGCACCGTATCGGATGGCACACCGCAGGCAGCGAGCAGGTCTTTTACCGCGCGTTCAAACGCAATGGCATCAAATGTGCCTGTTTGCTCAATGCCGTAGCCTTCCGGCCTGGTGCCGCCATGATGTTCGCATTCATCACCGCACTGCTCATGGCTGATGTCTCTGCCCATTACTTGAATACCGATTTCAGGAAATCCATGGTGTGCGCCCAGGAATTCTGGTCGGCGTGCGCATCGTATTTAAGCGGTATGCCGAATTTTTCACCGAAGGCATCTGCCCCCGGATTGGTGAAACTGTGCTTCACACCGGGATAGGACACCAGTTGCCAGTCGGCCTTGGCATTGGTCATTTCGGTCTTGAAGGCTTCCACCTGTTCGGGTGGCACAAAGGGGTCAGCTTCGCCAGTGAAGACGCGCACCTTGGCCTTGATGCTGCCCGGCGCTGCCGCGGGAAGGTCGGTTGACAGAGTGCCATGGAAACTGACCACGCCTTTCAGCGGCTCGCCGGAGCGCGCCATGTTGAGCACGACACCCCCGCCAAAACAGTAGCC
>JAHENE010000192.1 GCA_024643305.1 Thiobacillaceae bacterium
CGGACGCAGGCAGGGTACGGCCTGGCGCTGCATGTTTGAGCCCATCAATGCGCGGTTGGCGTCATCGTGCTCCAGGAACGGAATCAGCGAAGCGGCCACCGAGACCACCTGCGCCGGCGCCACGTCCATGTACTCAATGCGATCCGGAGTGGACAAGGTAAATTCGTTCTTGTGACGGCAGGAAACCAAATCGTCTTTGAACTTGCCTTTGGGATCGAGTTCGGCGTTAGCCTGGGCAATCACATACTTGCTTTCCTCGATGGCGGAAAGATATTCGATGTCATTACTTACTTTGCCATCCAGAACTTTTCTGTACGGCGTTTCAATGAAGCCGTAATTGTTCACCTGGGCAAACAGCGCCAGGGAATTGATAAGGCCGATGTTCGGGCCTTCCGGCGTTTCAATAGGGCACACACGGCCATAATGTGTCGGGTGCACGTCGCGCACTTCGAAGCCTGCACGCTCTCGGGTCAGGCCGCCCGGGCCGAGTGCGGAAACGCGGCGCTTGTGGGTGATCTCCGACAGTGGGTTGGTCTGGTCCATGAACTGCGACAACTGACTTGAACCAAAGAATTCCTTGATCGCAGCGCTGACCGGCTTTGCATTAATCAGATCATGCGGCATCAAGTTCTCGGATTCAGCCTGTGACAGGCGTTCCTTTACGGCACGCTCCACGCGAACCAGGCCCGCGCGGAACTGGTTCTCTGCCATTTCACCAACCGAACGCACGCGGCGGTTGCCTAGGTGATCGATATCGTCGATTTCGCCGCGGCCATTGCGCAGTTCAACCAGAATCTTCATCACTGCAATGATGTCTTCATTGCTCAGCGTGCCGGTACCGGTCAGTTCTTCACGGCCGATGCGGCGGTTGAACTTCATGCGGCCAACTGCTGAAAGGTCATAGCGCTCTTCACTGAAGAAGAGCCCTTCAAACAGAGACCTTACTGCATCCTCGGTAGGCGGCTCGCCTGGGCGCATCATGCGGTACATGGCAACGCGGGCAGCATACTCATCCGGCGTTTCGTCAATACGCAAGGTCTGTGAAATGAATGCGCCATGATCGAGATCATTCACGTAGATGGTCTGGAACTTGGCAACACCCATTTCGGCAAACTTGGCCAGCAGGTCGTCGGTGATCTCATCGTTTGCACGTGCGATCAGTTCACCGGTTTCCTTGTCAAGCACGTCATGCGCCAGAACGCGGCCCACGACGAATTCATTTGGGATGGACCACATCTTGACGCCGGCGGCATCCAGTTCGCGCACGTGCTTGGCAGTGATGCGCTTGTCCTTGGCCACAATGACCTTGCCATCCTTGTCACAAATATCGAAGCGTGCAACCTCGCCGCGCAGGCGGTCCGGCACCAGCTCAAACTGAACGCCCTGAGCGTTGACGTGGAAGGTGTCTTTATCGAAGAACAGGTCGAGAATCTGTTCAGGACTGTATCCAAGCGCCTTCAGCAGGATAGTGCCTGGCATCTTGCGGCGGCGGTCAATGCGGAAGTAGAGATAATCCTTGGGGTCAAACTCGAAGTCGAGCCAGGAACCGCGGTAAGGAATAATACGTGCCGAGAACAACAACTTGCCGGAACTGTGCGTTTTGCCACGGTCATGCTCGAAGAACACACCGGGAGAGCGGTGCAACTGGGAAACGATCACACGCTCAGTGCCGTTGATAACAAAGGAACCCGTCGGCGTCATGAGCGGAATCTCGCCCATGTAGACTTCCTGCTCCTTGACTTCCTTGATCGTGGGCTTGGATGCTTCCTTGTCCATGATCACCAGCCGCACTTTCGCCCGCAGCGGTGCACAGTAGGTCAGTCCGCGCTGCTGGCATTCCTTGATATCGAATGCAGGCTCCCCAAGCATGTAATGCACATACTCAAGACGAGCATTGCCAGAGTGGCTGGAAATCGGGAATATCGAAGTAAATGCGGCCTGCAAACCTTCATTCTTGCGGTCGACTTGCGACGCGTCGGTTTGCAGAAAATTGCGATAGGACTCAAGCTGGGTGGACAACAGATAGGGCACCGGCAGCACGTTGACACGCTTGCCGAAACTTTTGCGGATGCGTTTTCTTTCGGTGAAGGTGTAGCCCATGGGGTCTCCTTGGATATGGCAGGTTACGTAGCGTTTCCGGCGACGGCATGTTTGCCGTCAAGCGCTCAACTCCGGTACACGCAAAAAGCAATGAACCCGGACACCAAAATGGTTCCGGGCTTGCCGTTTGCGTGTGCCGCCTTCGCGGGTCGGCGACCCGCGAAGGCACGAGGCCTTACTTAACCTCGACAGCGGCGCCAGCTTCTTCCAACTGCTTTTTCAGCGCGTCGGCGTCGGCCTTGCTGATGCCTTCCTTCACGGGCTTCGGTGCGCCATCGACCAGGTCTTTGGCTTCCTTCAGACCCAGGCCGGTTGCAGCACGCACCACCTTGATCACTTCAACCTTTTTCTCGCCGGCAGATGTCAGCACGACGGTGAATTCGGTTTTCTCTTCAGCGGCAGCAGCGCCAGCAGCAGGTGCAGCGGCAACAGCCACGGCAGCGGCAGCGGCAGAAACGCCGAACTTTTCTTCCATTTCTTTGATCAGCTCGGACAGCTCCAGCACGGTCATGCCGGCAATTGCGTCGAGGATTTCAGCTTTAGATGCAGCCATTTGTAACTCCTGTCAGATATATGAATAGTTAAATAATGTCGTTCAGGCAGCCTGTTTTTGATCGCGGACAGCGGCCAGGCCACGCACAAACTTGGTGGGTACCTCGTTGAGCGTGCGGACAAACTGAGCGATCGGCGCCTGCATGGTGCCAAGCAACTTGGCGAGCAACTCTTCACGGCTGGGCATGTTTGCCAGATTCGCCACGTCGACAGCCGACATGACAAAATTGGGCATGGCCCCACCCTTGATCACGAACAGTTCCTTGCCCTTGGCAAAGTCATTCATGACCTTGGCGGCCGCTACGGGATCCTTGGAAATGCCATAGACGAGCGGTCCAACCATCTGGTTGGCCAACCCTTCAAACGGCGTTCCCTGAACCGCACGGCGTGCCAGGGTGTTTTTGATGACGCGGAAATACACACCGCTGTTGCGCGCGTTGGCACGCAAGTTGGTGATATCCGCGACACCCGTGCCGCGATACTCGGCCAACACCACGGCCTGGGCATCCGCAATCTGCGCGGACACTTCGGCTACGACGGCCTTTTTCTCTTCCAGATTCAGACTCAAGGTCTTCTCCTATAAAAGCGAGGCGAACATCCGCCCCACGGCTGGCGACCTTGACAGGAGTAATACCTGTTTTGGGTGCGCCATCTGCGTAGGATGCAAAAACCCAGACTGCGGTTTAAGCGATTAAGCTTTTCGGCTCCTACGGTCTTGGATAACCCCACCCCGGCAGTGCGAACACCATCGGGACAGGCCCAAAATTACTTATGCGCTCAGGGTAGTCTGATCCACGCGCACGCCCACTCCCATGGTGCTGGAGACGGACAGGCGCTTCATGTAGACACCCTTTGATGCGGCCGGCTTGGCTTTGTTCAATGCCTCTACCAATGCCACCAAATTCACTTTCAGGTCGTCCGGCGTGAACGACGCACGGCCAATCGTGCAATGGACGATGCCGCCCTTGTCGGTGCGGTACTGCACCTGACCAGCCTTGGCATTCTTCACTGCCTCGGCCACGTTCGGGGTCACGGTGCCCACCTTGGGGTTGGGCATCAGGCCACGCGGGCCAAGAATCTGGCCCAACTGTCCGACCACGCGCATGGCATCGGGCGTGGCGATCACCACGTCAAACTCCATTTTGCCGGCTTTCACGTCCGCAGCCAGATCATCGAAGCCGACGATATCTGCACCGGCTGCCTTGGCGGCTTCAGCGTTTGCTCCCTGAGCAAACACGGCTACGCGCACAGTCTTGCCTGTACCCTTGGGCAGCACCACGGAACCACGCACCATCTGGTCGGATTTGCGTGCATCGATGCCGAGATTGACAGACACGTCTACGGATTCGTCAAATTTGGCGGTGGCTGTTTCCTTGATCAACTCCAGGGCTTCCATCACGGGGTAAGCCTTGGTGCGGTCAATTTTCTGTTTGATGGCCTGAAGGCGCTTTGAAATTTTGCTCATGATCAAACCTCCGCATCCACGCCCATGGAACGGGCGGTACCGGCAATCGTACGAACCGCTGCATCCATGTCGGCGGC
>JAHENE010000016.1 GCA_024643305.1 Thiobacillaceae bacterium
CCATATCACCCCTGAAATGTTGCAGGCCAAGCTAAGCAATCCGGTCACCCTTTACGCATCCCCAACCTGCGGCACCCCCTGTGACCGGGTAAAAGCCCATCTTGCTCGCCGCAACATACCCTACAGCAGCAAAGACCCCTCTTCCGACAAAAATGCCGAGGCGGCCATACGCAAGCCCGATGGGAAAATACTTGTCCCCACGCTAGTGGTCGGGAACGAGAAAATTGAAGGCTACGCAGAATCAGAACTGGACGCAGCGCTGGACAAGGCTGGCTATCCCCCCCCAAGCGTCGCCGTTCGCTGAAAAAACCGGTACGCGAACAACGGCCGGTAAAATACCGGCATGAAAATCTCTGCCTGGAACGTCAACTCGCTCAAAGTCCGGCTGCCCCAATTGTTGGACTTTCTCTCTACGCGCCAACCGGATGTGGTGTGCTTGCAGGAAACCAAGCTCGAAGACCACAACTTTCCCCGTGCCGAAATCGAGGCTGCCGGATATCAGGTCGCGTTTTCCGGTCAAAAAACCTACAACGGCGTGGCCATTCTTTCGAACGCGCCGCTACTCGAAGTACAAACCGGCATACCTGGTTTTGATGACGAACAAAAACGGGTAATTGCCTCAACTGTAGGCGATACGCGCGTCGTTTGCGTCTACATCCCCAACGGCCAGAGCGTGGACTCGGATAAATACCAGTACAAGCTCAAGTGGTTGGCGGCGCTGACAACCTGGCTGAAAGAGGAATTAAAGACGCATCCCAAGCTTGCATTGCTTGGCGACTACAACATCGCGCCTGAAGACCGTGATGTGCATGACCCCGTTGCCTGGAAGGGCCAGGTGCTGTGCTCAGAACCCGAACGCGAAGCGTTCAGGAAACTGCTGGGGCTGGGACTAAAAGACAGCTTTCGGCTGTTTGCGCAGCCGGAAAAAAATTTCAGCTGGTGGGATTACCGCATGATGGGCTTCCGCCGCAACCACGGTCTGCGCATCGACCATATCCTGCTGTCAGAGCCACTTGCCGTTACCTGCACCGAAAGCAGCATCGACCGCGACATGCGCAAGTTGGAGCGGCCTTCTGACCATGCACCGGTGACTGCAACGGTGCGCATCTGAAAATCAAAAATTCGTGGCTTCGACTTCCAGCCAGGTACGGTTGATGTTGCCCCCCATCTGCTCGTCGAAATGCTTGAGCTTCTTCCAGTCTTTGAGGCTGACTTGTTTTCGCACATCCGATTCTGCACCGCCTGATTTGTAGATTCTGTCCACGCCCGCATAGAAAACAGCCATGCGCTTGTGCATGGCCATCGCATCCTTCATTGTCATGAGCGGGCCATGTCCGGGAATAATGGTTTTGGCAGGGTACTGCTGTAGCTCTGCCAGGGTTTCCACCCAGTGTTTCACTTCAGCATCTCGAAATGCCGGAGTTACCGTGTTGACCAGCACATCCCCGGCAATTAGCACCTTGTCGTCCGGCAGCCAAACCAGAAGATCGCCCTTGGTGTGGGCGGCTTGCGGCACCCACAGCTCCATTTTCACGCCGTTGATTTCAATCGGTGTATGTGTTTGTGACGCATAGGTGCGGCTTGCGGGAACTGGTTTGGTGTTGGGCAACTTGCGGCCGATGGCATTTTCCGCAATGACAATCCAGTCCGCTCCGGTATCTTCGACGAGTTTCTTGCAGTTTTCAGAACTGATAATTTCCACGCCAGGAAATGCAATATTACCCAGGGTGTGATCGCCGTGATGATGTGTATTGATTACATGCGTGATGGGTAGCTTGGTGATCTTTTCCGCTGCATTGCGGATATGCGCGCCTATTTCGTCTGAAAAACCCGTATCAATGAGAATCGCGCCCTTGTCGCCCAGAATGAGGGTGCTATTGACCATGTAGCCGGCGTTGTGGGCATTGGGCAGTTCAGTGGGGCCCAGTAGCGCGTAGATGCGATCATTGACCTTTACCGTCTTGACAGCAGGTATGGGTTTGACAAGGGCGGCGCCTGCCAGAACAGCGACACCAAGCAGCAGTAGAATGATGCGTTTCATAACGGTCTCCGATAAATCCGTGTAGACAGATTAGGTCCGGGCCATAGACGCCGTCAAGAGGAGACCGAGAGACTAGTCCTCACCTCCATTCATGCCCAATTCCTGGATTTTTCTGGTGAGTGTGTTGCGCCCCCAGCCCAGCAACTGCGCAGCTTCAATGCGCCTTCCGCCCGTGTGCTTGAGCGCGATCTGTATCAGCGTTCTTTCAAATGCCGGAACGAGTTCATTCAGAATGCCGGTTTCGCCACCAGCAAGCCGCATGTCGGCATAGCGCGCAAGACACGCAAGCCAGTCATCGTCCCCTGACACTTTTTCGCCACCAGTCAGATCTGCCGGCAAGTCTTTGGGTTCGATTACCTGGCCAGGCGCCATGACTGTCAGGTAATGACAAACGTTTTCCATTTGCCTGACGTTGCCCATCCAGGACATGCCGGTCATCAGCTTGAGTGTTGCATCGGAAAGTTTCTTGGTTTCCACACCCAACTCCCGCGCACTTTTTTGCAAAAAATGTTTTGCCAGCAGCGGTATATCCTCGCGCCGCTCCCGCAATGAGGGCAGCCTCAGACGAATCACATTGAGGCGGTGATAGAGGTCCTCCCGAAACAAACCCTCTTTTACCCGCGTTTCCAGATCCTGGTGCGTCGCGGCTATCACACGCACATTGACCTTGACCGGTGAATGTCCGCCAACACGGTAAAACTGGCCGTCGGCCAACACTCTCAACAAGCGGGTCTGCAACTCGGATGGCATGTCGCCGATCTCATCAAGAAATAGCGTGCCGCCATCGGCCTGCTCGAAACGGCCGCGCCGCTGCGCTGCCGCGCCGGTAAACGCACCACGCTCGTGACCGAACAATTCAGATTCCAATAAGTCTTTAGGAATCGCTGCCGTATTTAGCGCAATGAAAGGTTCGTTGGCACGGTTGCTATGGCGATGCAGCGCATGTGCGACCAGTTCCTTGCCAGTGCCCGATTCACCGGTAATGAGCACGGTGGCGTTGGATTGCGACAATCTGCCTATCGCCCGGAAAACCTCCTGCATGGCAGGTGCCTGGCCGAGAATTTCAGGCACCTTGGCCATTTCCTCGCTGGCCTGAACGGTTTCCTGGTTTTGCGCGAGCGCGCGCCGCACAAGCTCCACCGCGGCATCCACATCAAATGGTTTGGAAAGGTATTCAAATGCGCCACTCTGGAATGCAGCCACGGCCGAGTCGAGATCGGAATAGGCTGTCATGATGATGACCGGCACGCGCGGCATCGTTTCCTTGATGTGTTGAAGAAATTCCAGTCCGGAGGGTCCGGGCATGTTGATATCTGAAATTACTGCTGCCGGCCTGCTTTTCTCCAGGCGCGCCAGCGCCTCGCTGGCGGAATTAAAAACTTCGCATGGAATGTTTTCCCGCTCAAGCGCCTTTTCCAGAACCCAGCGTATGGAACGGTCATCATCAATAATCCACACAGCGTCATTCATGGTCTGTCACTCACAATCTCAATCGGAAAATATAAGGAAAAAACGGTATGCCCCGGCTGGGAATCAAACTCGATCTCGCCGTTGTTTTGGGCAACAAGTGTTTGGGCCAGAGGCAATCCCAGCCCACTGCCGCCTTCTCGCCCGCTGACCAGCGGAAAAAAAATCTGCTCACGCAAGGCTTCCGAAATTCCCGGTCCGTTGTCGATGATGTCGAGTCGAATTGCCAGACGATGGCGACGATTTGCCAACGTGATCTGGCGCATGGCACGAGTGCGGAATGTCAATTCACCCTCGCCCTTCATTGCCTGCACCGCATTGCGGGCCACATTGAGCACGGCCTGGATCAATTGCTCGGAGTCGGCCTTGATCTCCGGCAGGCTTACGTCATAGTCACGTCGGATGCGGATACCGCGCGGCGTTTCCGCCAGAAGCAGGCTCCGCACTCTTTCCAGCACTTCATGTACATTGACCAGCGACATCTTGGGCAGGCGATGCGGGGTCAGCAGGCGCTCCATCAGCGATTGCAGGCGGTCTGCTTCCTTGATGATGACCTGGGTGTATTCGCGAAGGCTTTCACGCGACAGTTCATGTTCCAGCAACTGCGCTGCGCCGCGGATTCCACCTAGCGGATTTTTTATCTCGTGCGCCAGGTTGCGCAGCAGTTCGCGGCTGGCTTCCTGCTGGGCTCGAATGTTTTCCTGGCGCGCAATCCGCAGTCTCTGGTCAGCAGGGCGCAGTTCCAGCAAGAAAGCATATCCGGGGCCATCGTGCACTGCAATTGTGCATGAAACCCTGATGGGCAGATGTCCATTTACCTGCAGCGGCAAATCATGCTCGGTTACGGTCTCGTTGGCTTCGCGTGCTGCATTGATCGATGTGGCCAATTCGGTGTTGTGCCCGAATAGATTTCCGAATTTTTGCCCGACCAGCAACGCTCCCGACATGCCGATCAAAGTTTCGGCTGCGGAATTCAGGTAAAGGATGCGATCATCCTGGCCGACCAGAAGCACGCCGGTGGCGAGAAAATCATAAGCGGCAAAAGCAGGGATGGAGGCCATGTCCTAACCTAGCACTGATTGTGCCAGCAGGCAAAATTCCCTATCGGGCAGTACCAAGTTCCTTCTGAATGGCGGCGATGTTACGTTCGTGTCGTTCCACTGCGCTGCGCAGCAGTTTTACCCGCGACTGGTAAGCGGGGCTGGCCGGGCTTTCCCCCGCCAGGAATTTTTCGCCCGTAGCCAGTTGGCGTTTTGCATCCTCCAAATTTTTTTGCTCGCTGTCGAGTTCTTCCTCAAGCACCGTACGGCGCACGTCATCGCGTTTTTTCTGGGTAGCGTCATCTATGCGAGGGAAATTTCCCGGGGTAGGTATTCTTGCCCTGCTACCGGTTGATTTGTGCGGAGCCGGTTCATCGGGGCCGCCATCAACAACGGCCGTGATCTTTGCTCCGGCTGGCACTTCAGCGCGTCTGTCTGTCGCACCTTTGTGGCCGTTGCTGTCCACATAGAGATATATCCTGGCCTGCGCCGAGGATGCCAGAACAAACAACAAGGGAAGAAAGAAGGAGGTTCGCTTCATCATTATTGGAATGCGGCCTGGGCCGCACAAGTGAGATTGCTAACGGCATAAATGGTTCTTTGCTTAAAGATCGCAGAAAACAAAAAGGCGGCCCGAAGGCCGCCTTTCACGACATTCAAGCTGATTACAGCGAGTAATACATGTCGAACTCCACCGGGTGGGTGGTCATCCGCATGCGGGTTACGTCCTGCATTTTCAGTGCGATATAGGCATCAAGCATGTCGTTGGAGAAAACACCACCGCGGGTCAGGAACTCGCGATCCTTGTCGAGTTCTTCCAGCGCCATTTCCAGGCTGTGGCAGACCTTGGGGATCTTGGCTTCTTCTTCGGGCTCCAGATCATACAAGTCCTTGTCTGAAGGATCGCCAGGGTGGATCTTGTTCTGGATGCCATCGAGGCCGGCCATCAGCAGCGCCGCGAAGCACAGGTAGGGGTTGGCGGTCGGATCGGGGAAGCGGGTCTCGATACGGCGCGCCTTCTCTGAAGCTGCGATAGGAATACGAATCGAAGCTGAGCGGTTGCGTGCGGAGTAAGCCAGCATCACCGGCGCTTCAAAACCGGGCACCAGACGCTTGTAGGAGTTGGTAGACGGGTTGGTAAGCGCATTAAGTGCCTTGGCGTGCTTGATGATGCCACCAATGTAGAACAGGCACATTTCGGACAGGCCGGCGTAGCCATTGCCTGCGAACAGGTTCTTGCCGTCTTTCCAGATGGACTGGTGCACGTGCATGCCGGAACCGTTGTCGCCAACGATGGGCTTGGGCATGAAGGTGGCGGTCTTGCCGTAGGCATGGGCCACGTTCTGCACCACATACTTCAGGGTCTGGGTCCAGTCAGCGCGGCGAACCAGGGTATTGAATACGGTGCCGATTTCGCACTGGCCAGCAGTGGCCACTTCGTGGTGAAACACTTCGACCGGAATACCGATTTCTTCCAGCGCCAGCACCATGGCAGCGCGGATATCCTGCAGGGAGTCGACCGGGGGTACCGGGAAGTAGCCGCCCTTCACACCAGGACGATGGCCGGTATTGCCGGCTTCGGTCTGTTCCTTGGATGACCAGGAGGCCTCTTCGGAACGCATGGTTACGTGACAACCGGACATGTCAGCATGCCAGGTCACGGAATCAAAAATGAAGAATTCGGGTTCGGGACCGAAATAGGCAATATCGCCAATGCCGGTGGATTTCAGATACGCTTCAGCGCGACGGGCAACGGAACGCGGGTCGCGGTCATAACCTTTGCCGTCGGACGGCTCAATCACGTCACAGGTCAGCACCAGGGTGGACTCATCAAAGAAGGGGTCCATGAACGCGGTGGCCGGATCCGCCTTCAACAGCATGTCAGAAGCCTGGATGCCTTTCCAGCCAGCGATGGAAGAGCCATCGAAGGGGTGGCCGTTTTCGAACCACTCTTCGTCCACAATGCGCGCGGGGATGGAAACGTGCTGTTCCTTGCCCTTGGTGTCGGTGAAGCGCAGGTCAACGAATTTGGCTTCGTTATCTGCAATCATTTTCAAAACATTGGCGACCGCCATGGTAGTGCTCTCCTCAACTCAATCGGATAATGGAAAAAAACGACGGCATGACTACTTGCAGAATCCATGCCACCCGGAAAATTTCAAACAAGCATTGTGCCACAAGGCTATAGACAGGGTGCAAGCACAAATTCAGCACCATTATGGGGCGCATGATTTTGATATGGCACCATAATGGTGCTGAATTTGCTCTGCGCTTTTAGCAGCCTATACTCGAACCCTAGGAAAGCCAGCCAAAACATGGGACGCATAACCGAACTTCTAAAGACCGCACAACAGCGCGCTCAAAATTCCGGGCTGGCCTATCAGGGAGCGCTTACTCCGCCTGAAGCCCTTGAAGTATTGAAGTTGGTGCCAGGCTGCCGCCTGATAGATGTCCGTTCCCGCGCCGAACTTGAATTGGTGGGCGCAATTCCAGATGCCGTGCACATTGAATGGGCTGCTTACCCAGGTTGGCATCCAAATCCTTATTTCCTGAATCAATTGAAACAATCAGTCGAAACGGGAATCTTGCTCCTGTTCATTTGCCGCAACGGAAACCGTTCTCACAAAGCTGCCGAAGCCGCCACCCTGAGCGGATTTCTTGATTGCTACAACGTTCTGGAAGGCTTTGAAGGCGACGTCAATCCAGCCACCAACCACCGCAGCGAAATAAACGGCTGGAAAATCCTCGGCCTGCCATGGGCACAAAAATAATTCCTTTCGCTTAATGGGTAAAATGGCGCATCAAGTTCAAATGCGCCATATGACAGACCGATATGCCGTGGTGGGCAACCCCATCGCCCATTCCAAATCCCCGCAGATACATGCCGAATTCGCCCGCCAGACCGGGCAGGACATGGTTTACGAACGTCTGCTCGCGCCACTGGATGGTTTTGCCAAAACGATTGAGTCCTTTCGCAGCCAGGGTGGCAAAGGCGTGAACATCACAGTACCTTTCAAGGAAGAGGCATTTCAGTACGCAAGCAACAAAACCGCACGTGCCGTAGCCGCGGGGGCGGTCAACACGCTCAAGTTTGACGAGCATGGCATGCTGGGCGACAACACGGATGGCGCAGGGCTGGTGCGCGACCTGACTTCCAACCTGAAACAAGCACTCGCGGGCAAGCGCATCCTGCTGATGGGCGCGGGCGGTGCAGCTCGCGGCGTAATAGGACCACTTCTTGCCGAACATCCGACAGCACTGCTGCTGGCCAACCGCACCCTGGACAAAGCGCAGCTGTTGGCAGATATTTTCGGCCAAGGCATGCAAGCTTCCGGCTACAAAACCCTCGCAGGCCAGCACTTCGATCTGGTGATCAACGCAACTTCCGCCAGCTTGCAGGGCGAATTACCGCCCCTGCCGGTCGACCTCTTTCTCCCCGGGGCATTGGCGTATGACATGATGTACGGCAACGAAACGCCTTTCATGGCATGGGCCAGACAGCACGGGGCCGCGCACGTAGCTGACGGTCTGGGCATGCTGGTAGAACAGGCGGCGGAAAGCTTTTACTTGTGGCGCGGCGTACGGCCTGCCACTGCGTCCGTAATCAGGATGTTTCGTAGCGCATGATAAAAACCTTGTGGCAAGGCGTATGGCGCGCCATGGCGATCCTGTTCGGCCTGTTTCTGGCGTGGCAGGTCTGGGTTTTCGCCCATGTATTGTGGTGGATCGATCACAACCCGACTTCCAGCGCCTTCATGCAGGCCGGTCTTGAACGTCTTCAGGAAAAACGGCCTGGTGCCGAACTGCACCATAAGTGGGTGCCGTACGACAAGATTTCCATCCACCTCAAACGCGCCATCGTTGCGGCCGAGGATGCGAAGTTCCTCGACCATGAGGGTTTCGATATCGAGGGTATTCAGAAGGCCGTAGAGAAGAACATCAAGAAAGGCAGGCTGGTCGCTGGCGGGTCCACAATCAGTCAGCAATTGGCAAAAAATCTGTTCCTCTCAGCTGACAGAAGTTTTGTGCGCAAGGGACAGGAAGCGATCATCACGCTGATGATCGAAACCACCTGGAGCAAGCATCGAATTCTCGAGGTTTATCTCAACATCATCGAATGGGGTGATGGGATTTACGGTGCTGAAGCCGCCTCCCGACGCTACTTCAAAAAACCTGCCGCAGGACTCACCCCCGGACAGGCCGCCGCACTCGCAGCCATGGTACCCAACCCACGCTGGTACGAAGATCACCGTGCCTCTGCCAAATACGCGCATCGCGTGGCCATGATCAATGCGCGCATGTATTCCGCCCAGGTGCCGAAATAATCCTGGAATGCCTGGTCTGGCGCGTTAAAATTGCAAAAATTTGCCGTGCGCCATGACTGAAGAATTCGATAAGCTCCAACACGACAACCTGGAAGAAAGTCTGAACCAGGTGCAGGCTCTGCTCGCCAAGCAGAAGCTGGTGGAGGGTCTCGTCCACAGGCAGGGTGGTCCTCGCAGCGATCTGGTCGAATCGCTGGTGCACAAACAGAACCTTGCCGAGTTGCAAAACAAACTCGACGAGATGCACCCGGCCGACGTTGCCCACATACTCGAGGCGCTGCCACTCGATGACCGTCTGCTGGTCTGGGATCTGGTCAAGGCCGAGCGCGATGGCGAAATCCTGCTGGAAGTATCCGACTCGGTGCGCGAGTCACTCATCGCCAGCATGGACAATGCCGAACTGCTGGCGGCGGCCGGAACACTCGACACGGATGAAATTGCCGACCTTGCACCCGACCTGCCCAAGGATGTTATCCAGGAACTACTGACCTCGCTGGACGTGCAGAAGCGCGCACTCCTGCAATCCGCGATGTCTTTCCCGGAGGATACGGTCGGCGCATTGATGGACTTCGACATGGTCACCATCCGCGCCGATGTCACGCTGGAAGTGGCGCTTCGTTATCTGCGCCGCTTGGGCGAACTTCCGGACCAGCTCGACAAGCTGTTCGTGATCGAACGGGATGACCACCTCATCGGTGTGCTGCCCTTGAAGCGCCTGCTTACCACCGACCCGGAAGCCACAGTCGCCGCGGTGATGGTGGAGGATTTTGTCAGCTTCAACCCCGATGACGATGCGCACGAAGCGGCGCAGGCATTTGAACGTTATGACCTTGTGATGGCGCCCGTCGTGGACACACAGGACCGCCTGATTGGACGCCTGACCGTGGATGCCGTAGTGGATTACATACGCGAATCCTCGGAAGCAGACATGCTGTCGATGGCCGGCCTGAAAGAGGAAGAAGATCTTTTCTCCACTGTATGGCGCGCCGCCCGCAATCGCTGGACATGGCTTGCCATCAACCTGATCACCGCCTTCATCGCCTCCCGCGTCATCGGCGTGTTTGAAGGAAGTATCGAGAAACTCGCTGCACTGGCTGCGCTCATGCCCATCATCGCCGGCATCGGCGGCAACTCCGGAAACCAGACCACCACATTGATCATACGCGGCTTGGCTTTGGGACAAATAAATCCCGCAAACGCCCGAAGGCTGATTGTTAAGGAAGTCGGCGTGGCCCTGCTTAATGGCGCGGTCTGGGGAACCGTTGTCGGATTATTCGCATGGTTGCTGTACAGGAACGTTGCGCTTGGCGGCGTGATGGCGCTCGCCATGCTGCTTAATTTGCTGGTCGCCGCGCTTGCGGGCATTTTCATTCCATTGCTGATGGAACGCATGAACCGCGACCCGGCGCTGGGCTCGTCTGTGCTGTTGACTGCCACTACGGACAGCATGGGCTTCTTCATCTTTCTTGGCCTCGCCACCGTGATCCTGCTGTAATGTCCGAACAAGCGCGACACGCTTCCCCTCCAGGTCACAAAAGCAGTTTCAGCAGCAAGGTTCTCTATTTGCGGCTACTCAAGTATGCGCAGCCCCATTGGAAGGTTCTGCTTGCGGGGATTGCCGCCAACGCCATTACTGCAGCACTGGAACCTGTCCTGCCCGCGTTATTCAAGCAGATGCTGGATGAAGGTTTCGTGGCCAAGAACCACGACTGGCTGACCTGGATGCCGGTCGGCATCATCGCCCTGCTGACCGCGCGCGGCGTATCGGGCTTTGTTGCGAGCTATGCCATTTCCTGGATAGACAACCGTCTGGTGCAGGACCTGCGCGAAGCCATGCACAAGAAATTGCTGAGCCTGCCGGTGAGCTACTTCGACAACGTCAGTACCAGCCAACTTACCGCGCATATCGCCTTCAACGTCACCCAGGTCATGCGTGCCACCACCACCGCCCTGACGGCGCTGACCAAGGACATGCTGACCATCATTGCGCTGTCCGGATACCTGTTGTGGACAAACTGGCAACTGACTCTAATCATCCTCGTCTCGTTCCCCCCCATCGTTTATGCTGTCAGCAAGGTTAGCAAGCGTTTGCGCAACCTCTCCCGCGCCGCGCAGGCCAATGTCGGGAAACTGACGGAAACGCTGACCGAGTCGCTTTCCGCGCATCGTCTGGTGCGGATTTTCGATGCACAGCCCTACGAGATCGACCGCTTCCACGAACGTGCCAACACCGCCCGCAAACTGGAAATGAAGCGTGTTGTTACGCAGGGTGCCAACACGCCGTTTGTGGAAATCGTTGCAGGCATTCCGCTCGCCATCATTTTCTATATTGCCATCCACCAGGCGCTCGACAATCAGACAACCGTGGGTGACTTCGTCTCCTTTTTCATGGCGATGATGCTGCTGTTCCCGCCGTTAAAGCGCCTCACCACGTTAAACGACACCTTGCAGCGCGGCCTGGCCTCTGCCGAGATTGTGTTTGAAATACTCGATGAAACTCCAGAGGCCGACCATGGCATGCGCGAAGCCGGCAAGCTTTCTGGTGACATCCGCTTCGAGCATGTCGGCCTGTCCTATCCCGGAAAATCCCAGCCTGCGCTTTCAGATATCGATCTGCACATCCAGCCGGGCGAGACCCTGGCCCTGGTGGGCGGCTCGGGTGCAGGCAAGACCAGCCTGGTCAGCCTGCTGCCCCGCTTCTATGTCCCCAGCGAAGGCCGCCTGATTTTCGATGGCGTGCCTGCCGAGGACTACACGCTGGCCAGCCTGCGCGCCAGCATGGCCAGCGTGTCGCAGGAAATCGTGCTGTTCAACGATAGCTTGCGTGCCAACATCGCCTACGGCGCAAAGCGCAATGCCGATGACGACACCATACGCAAGGCAGCCGAAGCAGCCCACGCCTGGGAATTCATCCAGCGGCTACCCGAGGGGCTCGATACGTTGGTGGGCGAAAATGGCATCAAGCTCTCGGGCGGTCAGCGCCAGCGCATCGCCATCGCCCGCGCCATCCTGAAAGACGCACCCATACTGATTCTGGACGAAGCTACGTCTGCGCTCGATACGGAATCCGAGCGGCACGTGCAGGCCGCGCTGGAAAACCTCATGCAGGAACGCACCACCATCGTCATCGCACACCGGCTCTCGACTATCGAGAAAGCTGACCGCATCGTAGTCATGGAGCACGGCCGCATCGTGGAAATGGGCAAGCATGGCGAACTGCTTGCAGCCAATGGCCGCTACGCCAAGCTCTATCGCATGCAGTTTCATGCGCAACATGAATGAACCAATCCAGCCACCGCGCTCGCTGATATCCGCAGCCGGCCGCGCAATCGGCGATTTCGACATGATCCGCAACGGCGACCGGATATTGCTGGGACTTTCCGGCGGCAAGGATTCGCTCTCGCTGCTACATGTGTTGCTGCACTTGCAAAAAAAGGCGCCCATCAAATTTGAGTTGGCCGCATGCACCGTTGACCCCCAATCCGACCAGTTCGATCCCTCGCCGCTGAAACCCTACATGGAAAGCCTGGGGGTGAAATATTTTTTCGATTCGCAACCCATCGTGGCCGAGGCGCAAAAAACCCTGACCAAGGACACCGACTCCTACTGTGCCTACTGTTCACGCATGCGGCGAGGCATCCTTTACCGAGTAGCACGCGAGCAGGGATACAACGTGCTGGCACTGGCCCAGCATCTGGACGACCTTGCCGAAACCCTGATGATGTCGATGTTCTTCGGCGGCAAACTAAGGACCATGCAGGCCCATTACCTCATCGATGCCGGCGATCTGCGCGTCATTCGCCCCTTCGTCTACGTACGCGAACGCCAGACACGCGCGTTCGCCGAGGCCGCGAACCTGCCGGTTATTTTCGAAAACTGCCCAGCCTGCTTTTCAAAGCCACAACAGCGCTATGCCATGAAACAAATGCTGGCTGAGCAGGAGAAACTGCATCCCAAGCTCTTTGCCAGCCTACTGACAGCGATCAAACCCATACTCGGGCAAGCACCTGCTTCCTGATCGACGCCAGACTTAATCCTGAGTAAAATGCTCGGGTTTCCCTTTTCAACCACTTGATCAACATGCTTGTCACCAATCCCGGCATTGAATCCTTTATCCCTCCTCAGCGCGTCCTGATGGGCCCCGGCCCTTCCGACGTCCCTCAGCGCATTCTCGATGCCATGCATCGTCCCACCATCGGCCATCTCGATCCTTCTTTCCAGGAGATGATGGAAGAAATCAAGGTGCTGATGCGCTATGCCTACCAGACCGAGAACCCGCTGACTTTCCCAGTCTCCGCCCCCGGCTCGGCCGGCATGGAGATGTGCTTCGTCAATCTGGTGGAACCCGGTGACAAAGTCATCGTTTGCGTCAATGGCGTATTTGGCGGACGCATGCTGGAGAACGTCAAACGCACTGGCGGAGTTCCAGTGGTGGTGGAAGACGACTGGGGCACACCTGTTACAGTAGCCAAGGTCGAACAAGCTTTCACCGACAACCCGGGCGCAAAAGTGCTGGCCTTTGTGCATGCAGAAACCTCGACTGGTGCGCAAAGCGATGCCCAATCGCTGGCCGCGCTCGCACATAAGCATGGCGCCATCACCATCATGGACTGCGTAACCTCGTTGGGCGGCACACCGGTATTGATTGACGAATGGGGAATTGATTCTGCCTATTCTGGCAGCCAAAAATGTCTGTCCTGCACGCCGGGCTTGTCCCCTGTCACGTTCTCCGAGCGTGCGATCGACAAGGTCAAGGCACGCAAGACACCGGTGCAAAGCTGGTTCCTGGATTTAAATCTGGTGCTGGGTTACTGGCAGTCTGCCGGCAAACGCACCTACCACCATACCGCGCCGATCAATCCACTGTACGGACTACATGAGGCACTGGTCATTCTGGCCGAAGAAGGTCTGGAAAATGCCTGGGCACGCCATCGCAGCATGCACGAACAACTCCGCAACGGGCTGGAAGGCATGGGTATGAAATTCGTGGTGGAAGAAAGCGCGCGCCTGCCGCAGCTCAATTCCGTGTGGGTGCCTGAAGGCGTGGATGATGCCGCAGCCCGCGCCAAACTGCTGGCCGAGTTCAACCTCGAAATCGGCGCAGGGCTGGGCGCACTGGCCGGCAAAGTCTGGCGTATCGGCTTGATGGGCTATTCCGCCAAACAGGAAAATGTCGACTTCTGCCTGAAGGCGGTGCGCAGCGTGTTGCATAAATAACCCACAAAGATGCAAGTCGAAACAAAGGGCACAGAGACAAAGAATCTGTGCCCTTTTCTCATGGTTGATTGTTTCGAAACATTCAACCGTTTCCAGATTTCGCGCATCAAAACATGCCAATCCCAATGAGGGAAAATACTTAGTGGTGTGCTTCTAACGGCAGTAATAGAAACAGCGCGGTTACAATAACCCGAGAGAAAAACCGGTGCGCCAATAACAGAAATACAGGGAATTTCACGACACCCTGAATGCTCTTGCCGTCACTATTGCCCGATTTCAACTACCAATTGCAACAATCAATCTAAATTGCCATGAGAAATTATGGTGTTTGAGCTTGTATAAAAATATCGAAAAATAGGAATCATATATAAGGGTTTTGTTCTGAAAGACACGTTCCTTCTGACGGCTTCAAGAATTAAGTTATGGGAGTTATTTTGAAAGAAAATTCCAGGACCGTTGCAAAACAAAAACTGGTTGCACAAATGAAACCGCTGGCAACCCAAGTATCGGCCGCCCTGATTGTTGCACCTATGATAGCGAGTGCCGCCCCACCCGAGACGCCCCCTGTACAGGCTCAGCCCGAGATCAAGGCTGGTACCAGCCAATCCACCAATCCCGTTGTTGTTCCAAGTTTGCTCACGAAGCAGGCACAGCCGCCATTTCTACCCGTGCAGCAGGAGTTTCCGGGCATACCCTGGGGTTCATTTCTGGCCTTTCCAGACCTCGTCCTGGCTGCCACCTACGACGACAACATTTACGGACATGGCAGCGGCGGCGATGTAGTAGAAGACACTGTGTTTACCTTGTCCCCTTCCCTTGTTTTGAAATCCAGCTGGAACAGACACGCGCTCAATTTTGATGTGGGTGCCGACTTTGACCGTTACCTGAGACATGACCAGGAAAACGTCAATGACTACTGGGCCGGCTTTGATGGACGCTACGACGTTAGCACCGTAAGCAACATTTTTGGCGGTGCTCGCTTTAGCCATGATCATGAAGACCGTTCCTCTCCCGATGCGCCAACCGATACAACCACACGGCCGGTCGAACCCACCATGTTCGATCACAGTGAGTCCCACCTCGGTTTTACGACCGGTGTTGGCAAATTCCGCATACGCGCAGGAGGCACCTACGACAAATACAATTTCAAGGATGGGTCTTCCGACATTGGGGTCAACTTGGACAATGACTTCCGTGACCGCGAGATGCACTCAGTCGGCGCACGGGCAAGTTATGTTTATTCGGCCAACTATGAATTCTTCGCTCAGTACGCCACTGACAGCCGCGATTACAAGAACAATATTTCTGCTTCAGCTCCTTTCAACCGCGACTCGGACGGCTATCGGGTGGCAGCCGGACTGAAATTCAGGCACACAAAACAGGCCGTGAGCGGCGAAATATTTGCTGGTAGCTTGCAGCAGGATTTCAATTACGCTGGTTTCTCTGGTATCAGCAAGCCTTATTTCGGAGCGCATGTAAACTGGCGACCAAATTCCTTGACCGGTCTAACGGGTTTCATTGACCGCTCGCTGGAGGAAACCACCGTTTTCCTGCCTGGAACCCCTGCCCCCGGGGATGAGATTTATGCGTCCAGTTCACTCGACACCACTTATGGGTTTGAAGTTGAACGCAAACTGACCGGCAAACTGACCATCAACGGCCGTGCCGCCTATACACGCAGTGAATACCAGAACATTAATCGAGCCGATGAAATCATCGATGCTGGCGCTGGTTTGCGTTACTACGTGACTCCGGTGGTGTTCGTAGGCGC
>JAHENE010000193.1 GCA_024643305.1 Thiobacillaceae bacterium
TTATGGATTGTCTTGGCGCGTGATGAGCACGATCGCCTCGTCATGATAGACACGACCGGGCAATACAACCCGGCCAGATTCGGTGTCGAGCACCAGTGAGGTTGTGGTGACGTCAACAATATGTCCCTCGTAACCTCCCACTCGTACATGTTGACCAATTTGCAGGGCCTGTCTGAGGTAATGTGCGCCAATAAGATTGGAAACATATCCACGGGAACCCAGGCTGACGGCAAGCGCCACGCCGCCAATCAGAGCGGCAGCCAGAACCGCCGCAAATATTGCAATCCAGGTGACCTTGAGACCGATTTGGTCGGCACCTACCAACAAAGCCATGGCCAGAGTCGCGCCTTGTGCCAAGCGAGCCAGCGCATCGCGCTGATGTATGGCCAGTCCTGATACGGTAGCCTTCACGAGTTCCGCCACAAAACCGGACAGTAGGTAACCGGCAACAACAATCAACAATCCGGCAGCCAGCGTGGGCAAGTAATCAAGCAAATGCGACAGCCAGTCGGCAAAAGTCTGCAATCCCAGCGTATGCGTAGCTGCCGTAACGAAAAACAACAGTACAGTCCAATAGACGACTGCGCCGAGTACTGTCCCCGAACGGCCAATACGCCAGCGTTCCTGGCCAATGCTCCGTGCGAGCAGTGAATCAAGAAGCGCCGCACCGCGTTTGGCGGCCAGCCGCAGCAGACGGGCAAGCACCCAGCCCAGTAACAACAGCGCCACCGCGCCCAGCAGTTGCGGCAAAAAACCAAGCAGCCGCTCAATGATTACCGTGGCAGCCTGATCCAGTGATTCAAAGAAATTGGTCATATTGGCATCTTAGCTCAGACATTGAATGGCGCGCGAACCGTGGTGGAAGCCGGTGACAAGTTATGTTCAAGACTCCCCCATCATCATTGATCATATGCCTGAAATACTTGCTGGTCATGCTGACCTTGATTTGCGCTTGTTAGAATAGTGCGAACTCGCATAACAATGGAGCATCAATCATGAATGCCCTATGGACACTTATCTTTCTTATCATTCTTTCAGGATTCTTTGCGTTGGCTGAAATGGCCCTTGCCTCCTCGCGGCGTGCCAAGCTCACGCAAATGGCCTCCGAAGGACACAAGGGAGCCGCCGCCGCGGCCACCATCAAGGAACATCCCAGCCGGCTGCTTGCTGCAACACAAACCGGCATCACCGCCGCTGCCCTGTTGATGGGTATCTATGGAGAATCGGCCCTGTCCGCTTCGGTCGACTCCGTCATACCCGCTGGTTATCCCATGCTTGATGAGTGGCGAGATGGCATTTCATTTGCCATTACCATCGTCATCGTGACGGCGATATCAATCGTCCTGGGTGAAATCGTCCCCAAGCGCATTGCAATTGCCCACCCCGAACGGGTGGCCGCTTTTTGCGCGCCATTCATGGTCTTTTTCATCCGTTTGCTGTCGCCTGCAATTCATTTTCTCTCCTGGTCTGCCGACAAGATTCTGGCAATCCTGCCAATTCAATCGGCACCTTCCATCACCAGCGCTGAAGATCTTCTCGCCTTTGTAGATGAAAGCGCCAAGGTAGGCGCCATCGCACCGGAAGAAAGCCATCTTCTGGGCAATGTCCTGCGCCTTGAAGATCGCCGTCTGGCCGCCATTATGACGCCGACTGCCGACGTGGCCTATCTTGACTTGCTTGCCCCGCGGGAACGCAACCTCAGGCTGCTGCGCGAGGCGCCTCATTCACAACTGCCGATATGCAAAGGTGATCTGCAAAAAGTTATCGGTATCGCCGAAAGCCATGATCTCCTGAAGGCTGCGATCGAAGGCGAGGTGGATTTCGCCGAGATTCCTCTCGCTTCGCCTCTGTTCGTTCCGGGCACGCTTACACTCATCGACTTGCTGCGTACCTTGCGTCAGCAAAAGACGACTTTCGCCTTAGTGGTCAGTGAATTCGGCGTAACCGAAGGTATCGTCACCCTGGATGACGTGATGTTGTCTCTTGTGGGGGAAATGATGCCTTTAAGCGATGCTCCCGAGGATGCCCTGGCCGTTCGTCGACCGGATGGCTCCTGGCTGCTGGACGGCCTGTTGCCCCTCGACGAAATGAAGGACAAACTGGAAATCCGCAGTGTGCCAGACGAAGACCTGGGCAACTTCCACACCGTTGGCGGGTTTGTGCTTGCTTCGCTCGGCCGCATTCCACGCAAGTCCGAGCAGTTCATCTGTAGTGGCTGGGAATTTGAAATCGTAGACGTTGACGGCAATCGTGTTGATCAAGTGCTGGCTGTTCGACATGCAGTATCCTCCGAGGAGCCCGAAGCAAGATAAGTCCGTTGATTAGGTGCAGTTGCCCACAGGCTTTGCAAATGAACTATTCTGTAAAGACTTTAAACAATTTGATCAGGAGACATCATGGCTGAAAAAAACAATCCTCTGGCAATGTTGCAGGACACCAAACTACCACTCTGGATCAGCGTTTTTCTGCTGATCCTTTTAATTGTCGTTCTAGTCTGGAAACAGGCGGCAGTCAGCCAGGTCGAGCAACGCATGCAGGAGCAGACAAAGCAACTTGAGGCCACCAAGGCTGCCATTCAGGCTGAGGCATCCAATGCGCTTAACAAACATAGCGAAGCGGCTCATCGACTGCTTGGCACTTCCCTGGCCTGGGCCATCCGTGGAGAATTGATTCGCAACAACCTGGATCAGATCGACCAGTACTTCAATGAGTTGGTCAAGAACGAGCGGATCAAAATTGCACTGCTTTCCGGCATGGATGGAAAGGTGCTGGTTGCCAGCGACAAAAAATACCAGGGTAGCGAATTCGGCCAGATTTTTCCGGCTGCGCTGCTTGAGGCAAGCGAGGTCACCATTCAAGACACCGAGGGCGGCGTCAAGCTTCTGGTCATGCCTATCATGGGATTGAACAATCGGCTGGGTACAGCGGTATTGAGCTATATGCCAGAACAGCTGTCGCCTGCAGGCAAATAAACCCGACCAACACGTACTCGGACTGAAGACACCCGTCTACTTCTGGCTTTCCAGATAGCGATGCTCGATTTCAATCCAGCGGCGATAAACTTCTGGCGACCAGAGTGATTTGACATAGACAATGACATCGTCGATCTGGGCGTCGGACAGTTTGCCTTCCCAGGAAGGCATGTCGCCCATATCCGGCGGGCTTCCCTGTTTGACGGCTTTCTTCAACACTTCAGTGGGGTGGTGCCACGCGTGCGCCGAATCATCCAAAGGCGGGGGCGGATAGAGTCCGTTGGGTTTGCGCTGGCGCCAGTCACCGGGCTGCCCCTTCCCGCCTACACCATGGCATTCCTGGCAATGTTTTTCATAAACAATCCGGCCTCGGCTGACCTGCTCAGGTTTTAGCCAGCTGTCTGGCATGGTCCAGGATTTATCGCTTTGAGGAGAGGCCGATGCGGTTGCGTCAGTATGACTCTCTTCCTTTTTTTCACAGGCCGAGAGAACAAACCCGAAGCAAAGCAGTGAATACAAAAGGGCTTTAGTTCCCATTGTTCATTGTCCTTTCAAAAACCGGACTTACTCCACGCCCACAAAAGCGAGCAGGCTGTGCTTGCCGCCCGGCACGACCGTGATCTCATCCGGACTGGCGTTGACGGTTTCCACGCACACCATATCGGCATATTCACCCGCAGCCATGTCGGCAAAATCTTTTTCCTTTTCTGACCACGGGTTCCATACGGTCGTGGAAGTACTGCCTGCCTTGGCCACGCGAATGGTGCGACCGAATACGGGGTCTTCTATGAGGCAATCCGTTGTGGTGTTGATGTAGACACGGTCAGTCTCCTCACTGAAAACAACCGGCCCGGACTGGGTTGCCTCCTGGAAATTGTGTACCTTGTCGAGATAGGTGGTTCCGTCCAGACCCTGCACCTTGGTCTGGTGAATGTCGCCCACGCGAAAATAAGTGTGCAGCCCGTCGGTGATGGTAAACGGCACGCTGCCGGGGTTGCGGGTGACGAGTTCCATTTTCAGCGCGGCACCCACGGTCACAATCAACTCAAGATCAAAAGCATGATCCCATTGCGCGCGGGTGGATTCGTCGTCCTTGATGCCCAGCCGCAGCATGACGGTGTCGGCCAGGTCGACCTTGGCTTCGCGTACCTCCCACATGCGGGCGCGCACAAAACCATGCAC
>JAHENE010000194.1 GCA_024643305.1 Thiobacillaceae bacterium
GTGGAAAGCGAAAATCGCTTTATTACCCTGCGTCTCAGCAATGCTGCGCTGCGCACCATCGACAAGAATGGCATTGATGCCGTTCTCGCCGAAATGCGTGCTCGTGGCGAAAAGATTTAAGGGTATAGATCATGGCATCGAAAGGCGGACGCGAAAAAATCAAGCTGGAGTCCACAGAGGGCACCGGCCACTTCTATACCACCACCAAGAACAAGCGCACCATGCCCGGCAAGATGGAGATCATGAAATTCGATCCCAAGGCCCGCAAGCATGTGATGTACAAGGAAACCAAGCTGAAGTAATTCCAGCCTTGTTTGACTGAATAAAAAACCCGCCTTTTGGCGGGTTTTTTATTGCCTTTTCCGATGGCTGGACAGACGGACTCCTGTCCGGAAGAAAGGTCCTTACCCCGGTGGCGCGTCGCCTGGTAGCCTATTCTTAACAGGGGTGTATAACACTCCAACCACGGCCAAATTCACAGGAGAACATCATGCCTCACTTGCAATCTGTGCAGTCCATGCTTGAGTCCGACAGCAACGATTACGCTCAGCTAAGAACCTGCCTGGACAAACACAACGGCATTGCGTGGGGGTACATGCATGCGGAGCCACGGCCGTGCTACACCTATACCCTGCTGGGTGATTTCATGAAGTGGTTTGCCGACCTTTCGAATCTGATGGACGAAAGCCCTGATCCGGGTGCTGTCAGATATGCCGTCATAGCTTCGTCCATTCCAGGCGTTTTCAACCTGGGCGGTGATTTGAATCTTTTCCATCAACTTATCATGGAAAAAGACCGGCCAAATTTGCTGAGATATGCGCGAGCTTGTATTGAACCGCTTTACATGATTGCCGCCCATCTGAATCGACCGGGCTTGAAAACGATTACCCTGGTACAGGGTGATGCTTTGGGAGGCGGGTTTGAGTGTGCGCTTTCCGGAAACACAATGATTGCAGAACGTGGTTGCAAGATGGGTTTTCCGGAAATTTTGTTCAATCTTTTTCCGGGCATGGGCGCGATCACTTTGCTTGGACGTCGCATCGGACACCAGAAAGCTGAACAAATCATCCTTTCCGGCAAACTATATCTGGCAGAAGAACTCTACGAAATGGGGGTGGTGGATGTCTTGGCTGAACCTGGAGAAGGCGAGCAGGCTGTTTATGAATTTGTCAGGAAAGAATCGCGGGCCAGAAACGGCGCACTGGCTTTGAGGTTTGCAAGAGAAATCAGTCAGCCCGTCTCTTACGATGAGCTGATGCGCATCGCGGAAATCTGGGTGGATGCAGCGTTCCGCCTGGGTGACAGGGATTTGCGGATGATGGAGCGACTGGTATCCCGCCAGACGGGCAAAGCGGAGAATCCGGCTTTACAAACCCAAGGCATTCCGCTGGCGGGCTAGAAAATCCTCCAGGGCAAGCAGGGTTGCCTGTTGTGCTGCGGCTACCTTGGACAAGTGCTCCGCAGCAAGGGGCTGGGCTATCTCGAAAGGCTTGATACGCTCAGCCGCTGCACAGATGTCGGACATGGCGATTGCGCCAACATCGCTGGCCCCTCCCTTCAGCGTGTGCAATTGATCTTTCCATGTGCCGTAATCCTGTTCTGTCAGGGCTTGGCGCGTGGCATACAAGGCGCGATCGCTGTCCTGACGAAACTCTTCGACCAGATCGCGAACAAATTCAAATCCTCCGCCGAACTCCGAAAGTTCCTTTAGCACGGACTCGTCCAGTGCGCCAATATCCGTGCTTGATCTGTTGCCGGCCAGCTTGGTTCCTTCAGCCCTGATGCGCTGTGATAGAAGGGCGACTTTATTGAGAAGCGCCTTGCTGTTGACCGGTTTGGTCAGAAAAGCATCTGCGCCTGAATCCATGCATTGCTGTTCTGCTTCGCTGCGCGCATCTGCAGTCAGCATGATGACTGGCAAGTGCCCTTTTTCCATAAAGCGCCAGCGTTTTACAGTTTCCAGGCCAGAAAGGTTTGGCATGTGCATATCAATGATCGCCATGGAGAGGTTGTCGGCTGCCGACTCCAGCACGGACAAAGCCTCTTCGCCATCGCTTGCGATTACAACCTCGTGCCCGGCGTGTTCCAGTAATCCCCGCATGACCCTTTGATTGACGGGATTGTCCTCGGCAACGAGGATGCGAAGCCTGGCCCGGCCTGCCTTTGCCTGATAGTGCTCGGCGAGCGATACAACGTTATCGGGCAAATCCTTGTGGCTTGCAGCCTCATGCAGAGCACTAAACAGCAGAGTTGGGTTGACGGGCATCCGCAATACCGCGCTGTAGCCGGCATTCATCCATGCATAAATCTGATCCTCAGCCGGTTCGTGGTCAACCAGGATGACCGGCAAATTACCAAGCTCCGGTCTGTCGCGCAGCAAGCTCAAGAACTGGACGGGGTCTGTATCCAATAAACCGCGCTCGACCACCATCACGTCTGTAAGCGCCGCTTGCTCGGGGAACGTCTGCAATGCTGTTTTTGTATGGGCATTCAATGGACTTGCCTCACCATGCCAGTCGTGAATCATCTTGTTGAGACGATGTTCCGGCTCCGGGCTGACAAGCAAACCGACGCGCAGCCTGTTCGGCAAGTATTCGGGTACGGGCCCCCATTCCTGTTTCTGTACGGGAAGCTCAAACCGGAATGTTGTTCCTTTCCCGGGCTGGCTGCTCAGCCCGATGCGGCCACCCATCATTTCGACCAGCTGTTTGGATATGCTGGTACCCAATCCTGTCCCTCCATATCGCCGCGTGATGGAGGTGTCGGCCTGGGTAAAGATCTCAAAAATGTGTGGCTGTTTTTCTTGGGGTATTCCAATCCCCGTATCGGCCACTTCGAATCGCAGCCAGGTCTGTTTGTGTTCCGTGAATGCGTTTACATAGACGTCGACCCGGCCATGCTCAGTGAACTTGATTGCATTGCCGATCAGATTGATGAGTACCTGCCGCAGGTGCTGGGCATCGCCATGTAACAGATAGGGAGTCCGCGGGGTGATGTGTGACGAAAGCAGCAAACCCTTTCTGTGCGCCTGGGGTTCGAGCATCATCACCAGCGAATTCAGCAAGTAGTGAAGGTCGTAGTCCTCATTGATGCAGGCCAGTTTCCCGGCTTC
The DNA here is from genome assembly GCA_024643305.1 of Thiobacillaceae bacterium. Lineage (GTDB taxonomy): Bacteria > Pseudomonadota > Gammaproteobacteria > Burkholderiales > Thiobacillaceae > UBA6918. The sequence goes on from JAHENE010000194.1 coordinate 3,113, forward strand.
GATGCGGGAAATGTCCAGCACATTCTCGATCAGCCTGTGCAGCGCCATTGCGGAGGCGTGAATGACCTGGGTCAGCTCCTGCTGTTCCTTGTTCAGCGGCGTTTCGCGAAGCAGGTCGGCGATTCCGATCACCCCGTTCAGCGGGGTGCGAAGTTCGTGGCTCATGTTGGCCAGGAAAAATGATTTTGCAGCATTCGCCGCGTTCGCCTGCTCGATCGCCCTGTAAAGTTTCTTGAGCAGAAATGCCGTATAGGCAGGAATCATGGCAAGCATGATCAACATGCCGCCGGCAATTCCTGAATGCCTGCCCCAGAAAGGACTGGTCAGGACGATGAAACCGAACCCCGTGATAGACAGGGTTGCGCTGACATTCAGATAGCGAATGCCATAACGAAAGCCATTGCCCAATGTGACCCAAAGATAGACAAAGACGAGAGGCGCTCCTGCCTCGCCTGTTACGCTCATCAGGTAGGTGGTAATGAAGGTGTCGGAAAAAATGCCTGCATAGCGACGAACCGGAGAGATCGACTTGCTCATCAACACAAGGAAGGTGAGTGCCAATGACCACGCGACGAATGACCACATCCAGAATGCAACCTGGCTTGCGTATTCCGGGTAACCAGATAGAACCTGGTCGTTTGTAAAATAAAATGCAAAAACCAGGGCAATCACGACCCGGATCAGCGCCTGCTGAAACTCGCTATCAGGACGAGAATCAATGCGACGGATCACGGCTCTGCCGGAATTGCGCGCAAGCGAGATTAGCCCGGTTGTCATTATCATTCTTGCAATGAACTGTCGTTGTAGTCCTGCATGATTTGCACAACTTGATCCTTGCGCCGCAAAAAAGCCTGGACACAGTCGGGGTCGAAATGTTTTCCCGCTTCCAGCCTGATGTTATCGAACGACTTTTCGAAGCTCCAGGCTGCTTTGTAGGGGCGCACCGAAGTTAGTGCATCGAAGACATCGCTCACTGCGACAATGCGGGCAGGCAGGGGAATTGCTTCGCCAGACAGTTTTT
>JAHENE010000195.1 GCA_024643305.1 Thiobacillaceae bacterium
TTTATGACCCATTCAACGGTGGCGGACTGACCCCGGTGGTGGGAATCAAGTGGGATACGGCATTTGACGTGTCCTCGGCACGCGTAAGCCAGGCACAAGCCGAACTGGAAGCCTTGAATCAAAAGAAACAATTTGCGATGGCGGGCATTCCCTATGAGGTGAGCGAAGCCTACGCCAATGCCAGGGCAAATTTCGATGCGCAAAAGGAATTGTCCGAGGGGGCTACTTCAGCGCGGCGCTGGGTGATTGCGTCGATGGCTGACTTTGCTGCCGGCCTGGAAAAAGGCGACAAGTTGTCGGATGCAATCAAAACCTATGTTCTGGCGCAGACCGAATATCTCCGTACGGTCAATGACTACAACGTCAACGTGGCACAAATTGCAAAACTTACCGGGGAACAGAAGTAGTTTTGCAAGGTCTAGGTAAGTAACAAAAGATTTGGGAGAAACCATGTTGCGTGTCATTACAACCTTGGCAGTCAGCTTGCTATCATTAGCGAGTTGGGCGGCAGATCTGCCGCCGGACGTGCTTGCCAAGAACACTACGCAGGAAGTGCTTGCCATCCTGCGGGCAGACAAGGACATTCAGAGCGGCAATGTCCAGAAAATCTATGACTTGGTGGAAGCCAAGGTGTTGCCGCATTTCGATTTCAATCGCATGACCCAGCTTGCCGTGGGCAAGCACTGGAATGCCGCAACTCCCCTGCAGAAACAGTCACTGGTCAAGGAATTTCGCGCCTTGCTGGTTCGTACCTATTCTACTTCGCTGACTGCGTTCAAAGATCAGGCTATCGAGTTCAAGCCGTTTTCGATGAAACCGGATGAAACAGAAGTAACCGTGCAGACCGAGGTGAAGCAGCCTGGAGGGAAACCCATTCCCATCAATTACGACATGTACAAGACTGCATTTGGCTGGAAAGTCTACGATGTGTCCATCGACGGCGTCAGCCTGGTGATTAATTACCGTTCTTCATTTGCCAGCACCATACGCCAGTCCGGCATCGATGGATTGATCTCCACGCTGGAGTCAAAGTCAAGAAGTGTGGAAAAGTCTGAACCCCAACCTAACAGTGGCGGGAAGGCCGTTCCGGTGAAACCGGCCAGAAGCAAGCCTTCGACTTCCCTGAAGTCGTTAGCGGACAGAATGCTTTATACCGCTAGCAGATGATAGAACGGCAGGATAATCTTTGCCGCCTGGGGGGCGATGTCACGCTCGAAACGGTTCCGGCGATGCTGGAAAAAATCAGGCCGCTCATTCGTTCCGGGGTGGACTGCCTTGATTGTTCCAACGTCAAGAATGTAGATTCTTCCGCAATTGGTCTGATACTGGCCTGCAAGCGTGAGGCGGTTGCCCAACAAAAAAGTCTCAAACTTACAGGATTGCCCAACAGCCTTCTCAGCCTGGCATCGCTGTATGGCGTAGCCGATCAGCTATGACTGCTGCCCTCAAGGTTGAAGGCCTGGTCAAACAGTACCGGCAGGCCCGCGCTTTGGATGGCATCGATCTTGAAGTTCGGGAAGGTGAGTTTTTCGGCCTGCTTGGCCCTAACGGCGCAGGTAAAACCACGCTCATCAATATTCTTGCTGGCCTGACCCGTCCCACCTATGGCTCGGCAGAAGTAATGGGTTTCGATGTCATGCGCGAGTACCCGCAATCGCGGCGTGCCTTGGGCGTGGTTCCACAAGAACTTGTTTACGATCCATTTTTCACCGCGCGTGAAGTGCTTCGCGTGCAATCCGGATATTTCGGTATTCGCAAAAATGATGACTGGATTGAACATGTCCTGCATAACCTGGGCATGGACGAGCATGCAGACAAGAACATGCGTGCGCTTTCCGGTGGCATGAAACGTCGCGTGCTGGTGGCGCAGGCACTGGTGCACAAGCCGCCGGTTATCGTGCTGGACGAGCCCACGGCCGGCGTTGATGTGGATTTGCGCCAGATGCTTTGGCAATTCATCCGTAGCCTGAATAAGGAAGGCCATACCGTTGTCTTGACCACACATTATCTGGAAGAGGCAGAAAACCTGTGCGAGCGCATCGCCATGCTGAAGCAGGGAAGGCTGGTTGCGCTGGACAGTACGCACAATCTTCTTTCACGCCGTCTTGAACATCAGGCACAGTTGAAAATCGACAATGATCCGCCGCCTTCGATCGGCCTCAAGCGCGGGCCGGACAACAACTGGATATTCATATTCCAGGAATTCACGGAGCTCGAGGTGATGCTGGCGGCCATACGTACTGCCGGAATCAAGGTCCTCGAAATGCAACTGGTCGAACCGGACCTGGAAGACGTATTCACTGAAATCATCCGGAACGCATGAGTTGCCTATGAATGGATTTCAAACTCTTCTCTACAAGGAACTGCTGCGCTTCTGGAAAGTGGCATTTCAGACCATATTAGCGCCGGTCGTTACGGCCATGCTTTACCTTCTGATCTTTTCTCATGTGCTGGAAAAACACGTGCAGGTTTATCCAGGCGTCAGCTACACCACCTTCCTGGTTCCCGGGCTCATCATGATGTCCATGCTGCAGAACGCGTTTGCCAACAGTTCATCCAGCCTCATCCAATCCAAAATTACCGGCAATATCGTCTTTGTACTGTTGGCGCCACTGTCATATCTGGAATTCTTTTCCGCATACATGTTGGCAGCTGTCATACGTGGTGTGGTGGTTGGTCTTGGTGTAGGTGTGGTGACTTTGTGGTTCACAGATCTGCCACTCATGCATCCGATCTGGCTGCTCGCGTTTACGGCCATATCTACCGGGATACTTGCTGCGTTGGGCATCATTGCCGGCATGTGGGCGGACAAATTCGACCAGCTCGCTGCATTCCAGAACTTCCTCATCATGCCGCTCACTTTTCTGTCTGGGGTTTTCTATTCGATTCATTCACTGCCAGCATTCTGGCAGGCCACCTCACACTGGAACCCGGTGTTTTACATGATTGACGGCTTCCGCTGGGGTTTCTTTGGCCTGTCTGATGTGCCGCCTGTCATGAGTCTGCTGGTGGTGGGTGTCTGCTTTGTGGCAATATCCGGTTTTACCTTGCTGTTGCTTAGACGTGGATACAAATTGAGATGGTAAGCCCACAGGATATAGAACGATGGATTTTGGCGGCGCTGCCCTGCGACAAAATCGAAGTGAAAGGTGACGGCCAGCACTTTGAGGCTGTTATCGTCAGCGGTGAATTCCGCGGCAAGAATATGGTGCAGCAGCACCAGCTTGTTTTTAAAGCGCTGGGTGACCGCATGCGCGAGGAAATTCACGCGCTTTCGATGAAAACATTTACTCCGGAAGACTGGGCAAACCGTCAATAAGCATGGACAAATTGTCGATACATGGCGGCGCCCCGCTTAATGGCGAAGTTCGTATTTCAGGCGCAAAGAACGCTGCACTGCCGATTCTGACTGCTGCGCTGCTTAGCCCGGAACCCTTGCGGCTTGGCAATGTTCCCCAACTCAAGGATATCGGCACATTGCTGGCCTTGCTGGCCCACATGGGTGTGCGCGTTTTGCGCAACAGGGACAGCGTTGAACTCAATGCGAAAGATATCCCCGTGCTGGAAGCCCCGTATGAAATGGTGAAGACCATGCGCGCCTCCATTCTTGTTCTGGGACCCACTCTGGCCCGATTTGGTGAAGCGCGTGTTTCCTTGCCTGGCGGTTGTGCCATAGGCTCCCGTCCCGTCGATTTGCACATCAAGGGTTTGCAGGCGATGGGGGCGGAAATTCATATCGAACATGGCTACATTCATGCCAAGGCGAAGAAGCTCAAGGGTGCCCGCTTTGTCATGGATGCTGTGACCGTCACCGGTACCGAGAACCTGATGATGGCAGCTTGCCTGGCCGAAGGCACGACAGTGCTGGAGAACGCTGCACGTGAACCGGAAGTTGTCGATCTTGCGCGTTGCCTGATTGCCATGGGTGCGAAAATTCAGGGCGCGGGTACCGACATCATTACCATTGAAGGCGTGGATGCGCTGCATGGTGCGGATTATTCCGTCATGCCGGATCGCATTGAGACCGGCACGTTTCTTGTTGCTGGCGCCATGGCAGGGGGTTGCGTGAGAACCACGCATACGCAACCGGATGCGCTGGATGCCGTGATTGGCAAGTTGCGTGATGCCA
>JAHENE010000017.1 GCA_024643305.1 Thiobacillaceae bacterium
AAATGACACAAGCTATGATTAAATTCTTCCAGCCATGAACGAACAACCCTCACTTCCACCTGTTGCTCCGGCACCCGCCCGCCACTGGCCCACCATCAACTGGGGCGTATTTCTAGCCGTCGTTGCCATTCTGCTTGCCGTTGGGTCATGGCTTGGCAACCGCGACCAGTCACGCGGACTGAAAACTGATTTGGCACGCAGAATCACCGAATTCGATGCTTCAATCAAGGAAAGCCAGCTGCTGGCCCGCAACGCGGACGAGCTCACCCGTCAGAACTCCGCGCGACTGAACCAAATCGAGTCGCAACTGGTAGGCTCCAAAGAACAACAGCAAGCCCTGGAGACGCTGTATAAAGAGCTCGCGCGCGACCGCGACCAATGGGCCCTTTCAGACATTGAGCAGATATTACTTACAGCCAGCCAGCAGATTCAGTTGTCCGGCAACATCAAGGCTGCAATTATCGGTCTGGAAACTGCGGATTTGCGGCTGCAGCGTTTGGACAAGCCACAATTCACGCGCCTGCGCCAGGCCATCAGCAATGACCTGGCGAAACTTCGCGCCACTCCCTTCGTCGATCAGACAGGCGTTAGCCTGCAACTCAATGCCCTGGCGGAAGGAATCGAGCAATTGCCGCTTTCCAGCGACCACGCCAAGTCACCTGCCAAAGACACCCGCTCCAAGGCCAGCCTGGCAAAAGATTTATTGTCAGAGTTCAAGAACCTGATCCAAATACGCCGCCTTGATGAAGGCGAGCCCGCCCTGCTGACACCCGAGCAGGAATATTTTCTGCGGCAGAACATGAAACTACGTCTTCTGACGGCGCGTCTCTCACTGTTGTCGCGCGATGCCGCAGGCTACCAGGCAGACTTGAAGGCTGCCGGCAAGTTGCTGGTGCGTTACTTCAACACTCAGGATGCAGCAGTTGCAGCCGCCCAATCGGAGTTAGGCAAATTGTCTGCATTAAATCCGGCTCCCGCCTTGCCGGAGTTGAAAGAAAGCCTGGCAGCAATCGAGTCGTATCATAAGGACAGGCAATAATGCGCTGGCTGATCAGTCTTCTCATTGTTGCCGTCGTTGCGGTTGCCCTCGCCGTAGCTGGGCGCTATGACCCAGGCTATGTCGTGCTGGTATATCCCCCATGGCGGGCGGAATTGTCCTTCGTCAGTTTTGTATTGCTGCTTGCGGTACTGATAACCGGAGCATATTTGTTGACCAGGCTGGCGATCACCACCCTGAATCTGCCCCACATAGTCCGAGAGCGTCAGGCCCGCAAGGAAGCCGAGCGTCAAAACGCCAACTTCACTGACGCGCTTGCCGCCTACCTGGAAGGCCGCTTCCAGGAAGCAGAAAAAATAGCGACCCGGCTGGTTGCAGAACCTCGGCGCGAAATGCTTGCCCGCGTGCTGGCTGCACGGGCCGCGCATGAAAGCCGCGCCTATGCCAGACGTGATGTTTATCTGGCTGAAGCAAAAGAGAACGACCGACCACTTGCCGCCCTGTATGCAGAGGCGGAAGAACTGCTGGAAACTCGCGATTACCCCAACGCCCTGTCAGCCATTGAGGCCGGTAAAGTCATCATTCCAGCCCATACGGCACTACTGCGCCTGGAACTCAAGGTCCGTCAACAACTGGGGCAGTGGGATGAAGTACTCAAACTCGCCGACCAACTAAGCAAAGCCAATGCCCTTGACGAAGCCACACTCGAACACACCCGCCGTGCAGCTCATCTGGGCAACATCAAGCGCCGCACCGGTGACAGCAAAAACCTTCTTGAATACTGGAAAAAACTGCCGGGCAGCGAAAAGCGGCATGCAGGGGTAGCGCTCGATGCTGCCAACGCTTTTGCCCAAAGTGGCGACCCGAGCATGGCTGTCAATATTCTGGAAGATGCGCTTGAAAAAAAATGGGACGAAACACTTGCTGCGCGTTATGGGCAGTTTGTCAGCAAGAATCCGCTTGAGCAGATCGAGCAGGCGGAGAAATGGCTTGCCAAACATCCGCGCGACAGCGCCCTGCTGATGTCGCTGGCGGATTTGTGCGCACACGAGAAACTGTGGGGCAAGGCGCAAAGCTACGCTGAAGCCAGTATTGCCGTGGCCCCCAATGTTGACGGCCACTTGGCCTTGGCTGCATTCAAGGAACAGGCGGGGCAGCCCGGCGAGGCATGCAAACACATGCGCAAGGCGCTGGAGCTATGCCGCCAGACAGGCTGAAACCTGTTACGCGCTACCCGCCGCGCCGGTGCTGCTCACGCAGACTGTGACTCAAATGCTGTCCAATTATTGAAAGCAAACGCAATCCTTCTTGCGTCCCGGGGTCTCGGGCCATGCGCAACATGCAACCGATGCCGCCTGTTGCTGGCGGAGCCGCAGATATTTCCTGGCTTGCGGCGTGAATCGCATCAGATACGGCGATCAGCATATTTTGGCTTTCCTGGCGGTCGAGCACCTGCAACAGGCGCATCAGCCCCTCGTTGCGAGTCAACCGGTCAAGCAATGTCATCCCCTCGCTAAATGCCCCGGCCAGGCGAAAGACGATCTCATCCGACATCGCATCACGGGCCGCAGTAACAAGCTGCGCAAATTCAACAAGGCGCTGCAGATCTTCGTTGCTTATTGCGTCAGTGCGCGTTTCAGTTTGTGTGGTCATGGCTTGTCTTCCTCAAAGCAATCCGCGTACGCTGGTCCAGTACATCTGATTGTAGGCCGTCTTGAACCAGTGCATGGGCTTTGACGCTGGCTTTAGGTCAGGTGGGTTTTGGTAGTTGAACATCGCATAGGTCGCTTTATCGTGACCAGCCTCGATAAAGCAGTAAACCTTGCCGTCGTAGTCGCGCACCGGCGTACCAATCTTGACAATCGAAGCAATGTTTTCGGAGATTACTTCCGCCTCGAAATGGGCCGCGGAACCTGTCTTGCTTACCGGAAGATTGGTCGTGTCTCCCACCACGTAGACATTGTCGTGGCCATTCATGGTGAGCTTGAAACGGTCGGTGGGAATCCAGCCGGCCTGCCCAAGCTTGTTGTCTTCGATTACTTCCATGCCCTTATGCGGAGGAATTGCGATAAGAAGATCGTAGTTCGTCTCCGTGTCTTCCTCACTCTTCACGATCTTGTTTTCCACGTCCACTTCCTTGACGTTGAACAACGTCTCGATTTCGATCCCCATGCGCTCGAACTCGGGTTTTGCCCATTTTGCGACGTTCTCAATGGTATGCATGCGGCCAATCGGGTAATGGTATTTGATTGCAACCTTGTCGCGAATTCCGCGCGACTTGAAATAGTCATGCAAAGAAAAAACCAACTCGACCGGAGCGATCGGGCACTTGTGTGGAACGCCAACAACAATGGCAACCTTTCCACCCTCGAATTCGCGCAGGCGCTTGAACATTTTCACCGCAGAGGCTTCCGTGTAGAAGGTCTCCGCACCTTCCGCCAAACCCGGAATTTGCTCTGGCACGATACGTGAGCCGGTGGCGATTACAAGAATGTCGTATTCGTGTGTCTTGCCGCTCTTTGTTGTCACCCTGTTTTGATCCAGCTCAAATTTCTCGGCGGGATCCACATGAAACTCTATGCTTGGCTCAAGCAGGCTCGCCTGATCGCGATAGAGCTGGTCCGGGGTCATTTGTCCAAAGGCCACATACAGCAGGCCGGGCTGGTACATATGCTTATCGGATGCCGAAAGCATGGTGATGCGCGCCCGGCGCGCACGCATCTCGGCAGACAGCCGCCGCGCAAGATTGTTGGCCACAATCGTACCTCCCGTGCCACCGCCGACGACTAAAATTCTCATTGCAATCTCCTATCCAGAATACCCAGCAGCTTATTCATTCGCGGGGCTGAAAGACCCGTTCCGTCCATGCAGTAAACGTACTATTTGGCCTTGCGGATCTTGATGTGCCAGACCCCATCGACCTTCTCATTGCTGATCATTTCGTGCCCAACCTTGTTGACCCACTCGGGCACGTCTGCGCCAGAGCCCTCATCGGTTGACAAAAGTTCGAGCGTATCTCCCACGCTGGCCTGCTTCATGTGGGTAATTAGCTCCATGAGCGGTCCCGGGCAGAATGTGTCGCGCGCGTCGATAATCTTGATTTCACTCATTGCCATATCCTCTTGTTAAATTCTGTTGAACACTGACCCTTGTTCAAAATGAAAGCAGTTGGCCGCCCTCGGCATCGCTCAGAAAACGCGTCAGCCCGGTCGGGGGGCCAATCTCGGGATCGAGATCATCTTTCGTTATTTTCATCAGATCCAATGCCATTGAGCAGGGCAGCAGTTGCGCGTCACCAAGTTCAGCCGCCTGCTGGAAGAGCTGCTTGAAAGGGGGCACACCTTTCTGCGCCATGAGCGTACCAAGCTCACCCTCTACCGGTGCGTCGGTCGCACGGCCTTTTACAAAGTACGTTAGGGCATTCATGGACAGGAACACCATAACTTCATCACCCGTTGCCGCTGCAACCGATGCAATCATCGCGGCCATCTGAAGCTTTTCACGCGTTCCGGATACGCACACGATACTGATTTTTTGGGACATAAAACCTTTGCCTCTCATCTCTTTCTGGTTCGCTTTGGCGTACCGGATTATTTATAAACGTCCACATCCTTTTGGTCAGGTGCGAATCCTCGATTTCGCATGCCAGAAACCTTGCCTGCTTTTCTCACCTTTGACATTCCATCGAATACCGAAGGTGTCACAAGTGCTAGGACTGCTTGTGCCAGCTAAACCGCTTGATAAGAATCACGCAGGTCGTATCAAGCACATATCCGACTGCTCCAATCACGAGAATCATCCCCATGAGGTTGGGGTAATTCAGTCCCTCACGCGCATCCTGGATGGCGTAGCCAAAACCGGAAGTCACCCCGAGAAATTCTGCTGGTATCAGCACAATCCACGCGACACCCAAGGCAAGACGGATGCCCGTCAAAACGTCGAAGGTAATTGCCGGCACAATGATCTTCGTCAGAACATGCCAGGGTTTAGCGCCCAGGTTGCGCGCGACTTTGAACCAGTTCGGATCCACCTTGGACAAGCCCGCGGCGGTTGAGAACGCCACCGGCCAAACCGACGCAATCGCGATCAGAAAGATAATGGCCTGATCCCACTCCGGAAAAACGATCACCGCGACCGGCTCCCATGAGAGTGGGCTGATCATCCTCAAAAACTGGAATGGGACATTGGTCAGTTGCTGGAACCACCTGACGCGGCCCATGACAATGCCGATTGGCACCCCAATGCAGATGGCAATCAGAAGGCCCGCACCCAGGCGATAACCGCTGGTCGAGAGGGCATGTGGAATCGTTTTGTCATGCCAGAGTTCCGGCACTGCTTTGAACGCCTCAACAACTCCAAAATCGGCAAAATGCGCGTAGGAAGGATTGAGCGTAACAAGGTAGATGCAAACCCACCAAAGGGCGAAAAAAATCGCCAGCCCCCCGGAAAAACTCCCAAAGCTGCAAACCGTGCACTTGACCAGATAGGACAACTGGGCTCCATAGCCTCCGCCGTTGACTCCACCAACCGCAGCAGATGCGATGTTGTTGCTGCTCATCGCTCAATTACCTCCATCCTGGCCTGGTCCACGCAGATTTCCTGATTCCAAGGCTTCCCTTCATCGCCAAGCTTGAGTTGCATATCCGGCATTCCTGAATTCATGTTTATGGGTTTTCATTCTGGTTTTATTGTTGCTGTTCGCACATGTCATCGGGCATAAGGCGGTCCTCAAATCAATTTCCACCTCGATGCCAGCTGAAGCGTTTGATCAGCATCACCAGAGTGGTATCCAGAAAATAGCCAATCACACCAATGGTGACCACCATCGCCGTGAGATGGTTATAAGACAGTGTCTGGCGCGCATCCTGTATGGCGTAGCCAAGACCGGATGTCACCCCAAGGTATTCCGCCGGAACGAGCACTATCCACGCAACACCCAAGGCAAGGCGAATGCCCGACAGCACGTCGAAGGTGATAGCCGGCATGATTATCCTGGTCAGCATGTGTAGCCGCTTGGCACCCAAATTGCGCGCCACCTTGAACCAGGCCGGATCCACCTTGGCCAAGCCTGCGGCTGTTGAAAACATCACCGGCCAAACTGAAGCAACTGCGATGAGGAACACGATCGAACCGTCCCATGTCGCGAAAACAAACACCGCAAGCGGCGTCCATGACAGCGGGCTGATCATGCGCAACAACTGGAAAGGGGAATTACTCAGGTCGCGGAAGCGCTTGCTGCGCCCCATGAGAATGCCCACCGGCAGGCCAATTGCAATCGCGATGAGAAGCCCGCCGCCCAGACGAGAAGAACTGGCCAAAATCGCACTCTGTATCTTTCCCTCCGCCCATAGCAGCGGGATCGCCTCCAGCGTCGGGACAAGACCGAAAGAGGCGAAGCTCTGCGTAGAGGGATTGTTGGCGATGTAGTAACCCCCAATCCCCCAAAGCAGAAATATGATCGAGAGCCCACCAATTGCCCATCCGAGACGCCGGACTGCCGGGTGCTTAATCCACCCGGCAGCCCCGCCCACGCCAGCAATGGCCGCGGTTGTGCTCATGCGCTAATAACCTCCGTACGCTTATAGGGGTCACCCTTCTGCGGAACGCTGTGATCATTCTTCCAGTCAGGGTATTTCGTGAGCGCTTTCTTCACATAAGCGTACTGGACAAGATCCTTGGCCACGTGATTACCCGTAAGCTTGGCAAGGAAGTCGGCGTCGCCGGTAAGCGTCGTTTTCTTCAATTCATCAACCATTCTGACTGTGGCGGACGGATAGGGCCATGCCTGGAAATTGATGCGATCCTGCCCCCAGTCGAGGTTCTGGATAGCCTGCGGATTATTGTAATAGGCCGGGTCGTAGAACAGCATCGCACGCTCGACCACCTCCGAGGGCATTGGCAAGTATCCCTTGCCATCCTTGGAAAGCATTTGGGCCATCTCTTTTCTGTTCGCGCCAAGATGAAGCTGCGCACGGATAATGGCGTTGTGTACCCCTTGCGCCCACGCTGCCCTGTCCGGATCCATGGCGTCTTCCTCGTGCATGACAACCACGCAACAGGGCTGCCCTTTCCAGATATCGCCGTTGAAACGAAGGATTTTTCCATTGGCCTTAAGTTCGCCCATGGCGCAGAACGGTTCAGCCACACAATAGCCGTCGATTTGCTTGGAAGCGAGCGCTGGAGGCATGTCAGGCGGGTTCAGGACGAGGAAATTACACTCGTTGGGTGCGAGCTTGGCGTTCTGCGGACGGATCACCGGCGTAATGCCATGTTCCTTGAGGTACATTTGCGAAACAATGTTGTGCATCGAATACCAGAAGGGCACAGCGAACTGCTTGCCGCCCATGTCTTCAGGCTTGGTTATTCCGCTGTCCTTGTGTACGACAATGGCCGAGCCATTGGTGTGATCCCAGGCCGTGATTTTTACTGGATATTTGTTGTTGTACCGCATCCAGACCGGAATCGGCGCAAGCATATGCGTAAGGTTGAAGCGATGGGATGAAAACGCTTCTACCAAAGGTGCCCAACCGCGAATAAGCGTAGGCGGCTCAGAGTCGATTCCTTCATCCTTGAAGTATCCCAGCTCATGCGCAACCAGTAGCGCTGCCGCATCAGTGATAGGGATGTAGCCCATCCGCACCACTGGATCGAAAGGTTTCTTGCTTGCTTTTGCAAAAGCGGATGTCAGTGGCGACATGCCGCCAAGCGCAGCCAGCGCGGCACCTGCCTTGAGCAAATTGCGGCGACTGATGCCGGTGCCCAGCACGTTGCTGAATCGCTCGTCATAATCCAGAGTCAGATTTGGATCGTAAATTCCGTCTCCGTACTTGTCGTAATCAAGCGGCTCGCCCAAAATCTTGTCTCCGTGCCCATTATGCTTTTTAGTCATTTCCTATCTCCTTAAGATGTTTACATCTACTAGGGTAATTCCAGTTTTCCGCCCCGGCTCAAAGCCTTTCGGCTCAGGACGTGGAACTTACTGGACTGCTTCCGTGGCCAACGCCCCACCTTTTGAATAGGCTGCCTCCTGGAATGTCGACATCAGCCGCGCACGCAATGCCTGCACGGCTGGGTCCTGACGATCGCGCGGGTCAGCAAGATCCACATCAAGTTCGTGGACGATGCTGCCCGGGGATCCGGCCATGATTACCGCACGATCCGCCATGATTACGGCTTCGTCGATATCATGCGTAACAATAACGATGTTGAACCCCAGTCGCTTGGCAATGGAGCGTACGTCCTTCTGCAAGGAAGCACGTGTGAATGCGTCAAGGGCGGAAAAGGGTTCGTCAAGCAAAAGCAGCTCGGGTTCCATTACCAAGGAGCGGGCAAGCGCGACTCGCTGCTGCTGCCCACCCGAAAGGTCCTGCACGTTTGACCCGGCAAAATCCTGTAGTTCGACTAGACGAATCGCTTCGGTTACGCGCTCCTCTATCTCTTTCTTGGACCAGCGGCCAAAGCTCAATCCGACGCCGACATTCTGCGAAACCGTCATCCACGGAAAAAGATGCGGCGCCTGGAACATCATGACCCAGCGTGGAGAGGGCCCGGTAACTTCAACGCCGTTCAGAAGTACCCTGCCCTCGGTTCCCCTGGTCAACCCGGCCAGTATGTGCAACAGGGTGGATTTTCCGCAGCCCGAACGACCGATAATCGCCAATGCTTCGCCTGGTGGAGAGGTAAGGTCAACGCGGTTGAAGGTCACTTCCTTGCGCGAAGGGTAACGCTGCGAAAGCCCCTCGATCCTGATCTCGGTACCACGTATAGACATCGATAAGCTCCTCACGAACTGCGCTCTACAACTCATTCAAACTGCAGGCCAAACCCATCCATGCACCTGCGACCTGTCCATCCCCATCAAATACTGTTCAAACGACGGCCAACCTCTTCCATGTGGCGGGCAAGCTCTTCCTCAGTAAACAAACCACGTTTGAGCATGGAATGAGCCAGCGCCAGAAGTTGCCGTTCAGGAAATGGCACATCTGCATAAATCGTCTCTGACAAGTCATCCTCTTCCGCACGACGCTCAAGCGACGGCAAAGCGCACGAACCCGGTTCAACCTGATCGTAGGGTTTGACACAGGAATCGGCTGCCAACATGTCGCAGGTTGCCTCGAGATCTATCTTCCATGGGGGGTCTGGATTGGTAACGCCATATTGCGTCGCCAGATCCTCCCAAACCCTTCCGCGACCGCGGACTTCTTCAAGCACCTCTATGGGGGTCACATCCGTCCCCTGCCAGCCTTCAAAGCCGTGATTGCTGTTTTCAGCTGTAGCCATGGCGTACTCCTTAAATTGTTGAGCGAATACCCGTCAATGATCGTGGTGAACCGGGCGATTTGCCTTGATCACCGGACGCTTGGCATTCGAAGTGATGCCGGGCTTAGGTACCGCAACCCCAATCAGGCAATCACGGGTAACGATTTCGGCAAGCTGATCCTCGGTCCAGCCTTCGGTACCCTCGGGACGCACCGGCATCACGATGTAGCGAGTCTTCTGGTTCGAGTCTGCAACACGCACCTGCACCTCGGGCGGCAACTGCAGGCCGAATTCGGTGAGCACCTGGCGCGGCCAGCGAACCAGGCGGCGGCGATAGTTCGGTGTCCGATACCATTCCGGAGATTGGCCCAGAATCGGACGGGGGTAGCACGAGCACAAGGTACACACAACGACATGCTTCAGGGTCGGCGTGTCTGCCAGAACGCGCAGATTGCAGTAATCGCTCGGGGTGCCAAACTGGGTCGGCGGGGTAGTCACCCAGTTCACGCCAACGGCTTTGCTGGCCTCCACCCCATCTTCAATGCAAAGCTTTTTGTACTCGGGGTCGAGCCATGCCTTGGCAACCAGACGCGCAGCCGGTAACGGCCCAAGGGTATGTACGTATTCCTTCCAGACGCGATGGTCTTCGGCAGAGAAAAGCCCTTTTTCGATGGCAAGCTCACGGACCGCCATTTCGAGAATCTCGAAATCGCTGACCTCGTCCACCATCGGAGCTGGTTTGTGATCGTGATCATGATCTGCTGACATCTGTATTTCCTCTTAATGAATAATGTCCGAGAGCCGATTCACGCCGACTCAAGATAACGTTCCGGGATCTCCGTTTCCAGCGTGTCATTACCGAAGGAATCGCTGTACTCGGGCCAGAGTTCTTTTTGCGAAAACACGATGCTGTAGAACCACTCCGGGTGATCCTCGTTGCCAAAAGCCTCATCTTCAGCAGCGGGGCTTTCATATACCAGCCTTACAATCGTGCCGACTGCGCCGCGGGTGTAAGTCATGGTGCGGGTATAGAACAAGTCAGGCAGATCCTTGATGCGCACGCGATCGCCTTCCTTGAACTTGGCATTGCCGGCCTTGCCTTTGAAGCACTGGGGATCGCCAATGCCTGTGGCCATCTTGGCGTGGTGGGTTCTGTCGTAAACAGGCTTATTGCTCATGGCTTTTATCACCTCCTGAAGTTACTTGGTCTTTGCCGGGCTGTATTCGCCCAGACTCTGCCCGGACTTCGCACGCTGCTTCAGTTCGTCAATCTTGTTTACCAGTTCGGTAAGTGTGACGTACTGTTTATCCACCAGAATGCGCGCAGCCGTCATCAACCAGCGGCCGTAGTAGGGCAGACCCAGATACTGAGTTTGTCCGACATCCACGTTTTGTTTGCGGCGCCGCTCTTCCGCCGTCCACACACCACGCCAAGCCAGGCATTCGCAGGTAGCGAAGGTGTTTAACTCCCATATCTCTTCCTCCTTCTCGTGCCAAACGATGGGCACATCCGGCTCACCCCCAACATCGTGCGGTGTCCGTGTATAGGCGCGGTAGAGCGTATGGTCGATTTGAGTGGGGGAAGGCGCGTGCGTTTGCTTGTGTAGCGCAGGCTGCATTAAGCCGACCGTATCAATATGCCGAAGCACTTCTTCTCTGGTTGACGATGACATAGGCTTTTGACTCCTCATGTAGATAACGTTTTACCGACATTCACAAATAAACTGATATTGCTTTTGCCGATAACCAGATACCAATGACTTGGTACGTTTCTTGTCGCCGGCCGCTGTGTTATTCACACCGTACGGTTTGGCAAGTTTTTGTTGCATCCCACTATGAACTAATGAACTATAGTTTTCCAAGATTAAATTTCGATAAGCTCCATAGGGGTTGGCTATGGGACCAGTCATCGTCTTGGTACTTTCTCCTCGCTTCCTTCAATCTTGCACACGCAATCCAAAATGCGGCGGCGACCAGCTGGCTGCCACTTCTCGCCCCATGCAGGAATAATGCGCGTGCACGCATTACCCCCTGTCTCAAACAGGGTCATGGCAATCACAATTCCAGTCAGGGTGGCCTACCCAATACAGAGCGCACATTACCCTTTCAGGAAAGAAGGGTATCCGGCGCATCAAATCCGGTGGGCCAGGTAAGTGTAGTAATTGCATGCGGCGAAAAACGTCCCGTTTTCCATCGCCTTTAACTGCTCAGAAAGCCACACATCAACAGCCTGAGCTGGCAACAAGTTTGCCATCTTGACGTACGGCACGTATGTCTCCGCGAAAGATTTGAAAAATCGCCCGCTGCCAATTTCAACCACAGCATCTCCCCATGCGTTCTTCAACTGCAACCCGAGCTTGGGCAACAGCCGTGGTAAATCCCGCATGATCCGTGGGTTATTGAAAGTGGCACTTGCCAGCGCCACATCCATTTGATGGCCGAAACCGTGGTCCGGAAAAGCGTAAGTCAAAGAAGAATAATCGCCGTCAAAGATGGCCACAGTCCCACCTGGGCGGACCATGCGTGCCATTTCGCTCAAAACCCTTGCCGGATCAGTAACGTGGCTAATCAGCGTGTGGGCGATAACCACATCGAATGTGGCCGGTGGAAAATCCAGGCTGTGCGCATCACCAATCCCAAAGGAAATTCGGTCACCGACATTTTCTGCCTTCGCGAATCTGTTCGCGGCATCGATAAAAGGACGGCACTGGTCCACGCCGATCGCAGTACCCGTGAAATCGTCACGGCTTGCGAGCAATCGCAGCGTTGCGCCGGTGCCGCACCCAACCTCAAGCACTTGTGCAGAAGGTGGCAGCGCAAGCCGGATCGCATACTTGTCAAACAAACTCGCGAAGACCGGATCCTTGGCCCGGCTTTCAAGTCGGGACACGAGCCGCTCTTGTGCGGCCTCATCAAGTTCGTTGATAAATCGGTGCGGATCACGCGCGGCCATACTTCACCTTATGCCTCATGCAAACAGCCTGCCTGCACCATATTTGAAGTAACAGATGAGCTCCCCGTCATGGCTGCAGAGTCAGTTGTCGGTAACAGGTCCGGTGTGGCGAATACTCCCCGACAGCTTCACGGTTGCGCCACCTCCCACACCTGGCATGTACGCCATGCGCGTCGTCACCAGGACTTGTATGGCAGGAACTTTCCATTCAGCTTGACCACAACGCGGTCGCCTTTCGGGTCTTCCTGCTTATCGATCTCCATCGTGAAATCAATTGCGCTCATAATGCCATCGCCGAATTTCTCATGGATCAACTCCTTGATGGTCTCGCCATACACCCCTACGATCTCATACCAGCGGTAGATCACCGGATCGGTAGGGATGGACTGACTCCATGTCTTGTGCGGAAAGCGCTGCAACGCAGTCGATGCCTCCCCACCAAGCCCAAGCACGTCAGCCACTGCGTCTGCCTGCTTCTTTTCAAGATGGTGCATTCCAAGACATGCCGAACAGGTGAACTCGGCGGACAGGCCTGCGGCTTTGGCGATATCGCTCCACTTCAAGCCTTTCTCAAACTTGGCCTGGAGAATTGCTTCTTTCATTTCAGCTTTGTTCATTTGCATCCATCCTTGCACATTGATTCGAACTCACTACCCCACGGGCATAAGTGCGCTTATTCTGGTTTGTGGAACCGGATCGTGGTGACAAACCGTCCGCAAAACAGCCTCCGGACAAATGCCGGAGACCACACCACAGTATTCCTGTCAGGCGGTGGCCCGGTAGAGACGCGGGTTAAAGGCCTTGCTGTCTTTGAATTGGTGCAACCTCTTCGCAGCCGCAAGAACAGCCAAGTCCATCAACGGTTCAATAATGACGATCGACATATAAGCGACACCGAATGTACCCACCTCGGCAAGGTTGGCAGCACCTGCCCCCTGACCATAAATCGCCCAGAAAGCAACCCAGGCAACCACACCACCCTGGAAAGCTGTTGACAGCGCCAGGCACTGTGCGTATTCCACATCCTTGTAAGCCGTATTCGCCGGAATGATGCGACGAGCCAGCGCACTTACGGCAAACAGGGGCACCAGGAGAGTCGTTACATTCATGCCGAATTGAGGCATATCTGCAGGGGAGAAGAAGAGGCCCTGCACCAACAAACCCAGCGTCAAGCCGATTGCCGCCGGAGCTGCTCCGAACATGAGGAAAAGCGTCGAACCCAGAATCAAATGCACCTCAGATATTCCAACCGGGTAATGCGGGAAAATCTCGAAAAAGGTGAACACCAGCATCGTCGCAATCAGAGTGCGCATGCTGAAGGAAACGATCCCGCCTTGACTGATCGTATTCAATGCCAGCCTGGCTGTATAACCCAACACGGTTATCGCCGTAACGGAACCCAGTGCCATTTTGGCGCCATCAACAATACCTGGTTCAATATGCATGATTACTTCCTCCTGTTTCGTGCTCACCATGGATCATGTCGACCGAACGCACCAAGTCGACGGTTTGGAAAAAGCTGCAGCAGCCACTCAATTAACCACCAAACAGTCTGCTCAAATTGCTTAATATCAACGCGGCGTTATTGATTAAAAACATTCTCAAACCCACTATTTGTCCATGGGCTCTTCCGCTTAACTACCCTGCTTGCGTTTTATGAGAAACCACCAAAAACCGCTGTTGCACATGACTATGTACCATGCGACTATTGATTTCCAAGACTAAATACTGATGAGGTCTATAGGGGTTGGCTATGGATAGAAACACGATCTTCCCGCGCTCGATCCGCTACCTGCTCGCGGTAGCGGAGCACCACAGCTTCACACGCGCGGCGGAGGCTCTTTATGTTTCCCAACCGACACTGTCGCAGCAAATCAAACAACTGGAGGATTTGCTGGACGTGCAGTTGCTGGACCGGTCAGGTCGATCGGTACGGTTGACCGCTGCCGGTGAAGTGTATTTGCATCATGCCCGTCGTGCGCTGGTGGAGTTGGACGCGGCCAAGCGTGCCATTCACGAGCTGCACGACCTCAGTCGCGGCTCAATCCGGCTGGGGATGACCCCCATCACCGATTACCTTGCCACCACATTGCTGGAACAATTCAACGCCCGCTATCCAGGCATCACAGTCAGCACGCTGGAAATGCCACAAGACTCCATGAAGGACGCCTTGTCCGAGGATATCGTTGATATGGGCATTGCCTTTAGCAGCACCCTCTCGACCGAGGAAAGCTCTGAGGAAATAGACAGCCACATACTTTTTACCGAAACGCTTAATCTCATTGTTGGCAATGGTCATCCGCTTGCCGGAGAAAAGAGGCCATTGAGCAAGCATGTCCTGGAACAGGAACCCCTTGTGCTGTTCAACACCGATTACGCCTTGCGCCGACACATCGACCTGTATTGCCTTGAGCACGGGATCAAACCACCGATCGCGATCGAAGCCACCTCACTCAGTGTAATTATTGAAATCGTGCGCCTTGGACGTCTCGCCACCATACTTCCAGCCCCCATTGCTTGCGCTCAACACGGGCTTCATTCGATTGCCCTGCTACCTGAGCTGCCTCATCACACGATCAGCCTTATCTGCCGCAAGGGCTCACACAAGAGCCCTGCATGCCAGGCTTTTTCGGAAATGGCCGCTGAATGGACCGTTGCCAGATGCCGGACGAAACCCACCAACCACAGATTCAGGCCCTGCCCCCTGGCCGATGTATGCGCCCACAATGATTCCAACTGTGATTGCGCAGAGAATCCCGAGCCGGAAGACGAAAAAAACCCTGATTGAGTCAGGTCAAGGAGCCGAGCGGTCTCACCGCTCCATGTTCGAAAATGATTTGTCGAGCAATTCGATCCAGTGACTGACCGGTACCGGCGATGCGGCAGCCAGATGGGCCAGGCAGCCTATATTGGCCGTCGCAATCGCAACCGGGCGCCCTGCCATCAGGGTTTTCAGCTTGTTTGTGCGCAGCGCCACCGAAAATTTTCGCTGCAGTATCGAATACGTTCCCGCCGCACCGCAACACATGAAAGGATATTGAACAGGCATCAGCTTGTATCCGGCCCGTTTCAGCAGTTTTTCTACCACGCCATTGAGTTTCTCGCCGTGCTGCAAACTGCATGCGGACTGGAATGCAATGCGCTGCTGTTGCCTAGGTTCAGGCAACGATACCCTGTCCTGCGTCCACTCATCGGCGACGATCTCCGCAATATCCCTGGTCAGCTCCGAGACACGCCGAGCCTTGTCACGGTAATTCGGGTCGTCATTCAACAGCGTACCGTAATCCCGGAAGTGCGTGCCGCAACCACTGGCGGTAAGTACGATGGCCTCAATACCCGATTCGATGTGAGGCCACATGGTATCTATGTTCTTGCGCATGAAATTACGGGCC
>JAHENE010000196.1 GCA_024643305.1 Thiobacillaceae bacterium
GACCCTGCCTTCGCTCATTTCCAAGTTGGCGCCCACTTCGGCCAAGGGCACGGCCATGGGCGTGTACAATACCTCGCAATCTTTGGGTATTTTCGTGGGCGGTGTGGCCGGCGGCTGGCTCGCCCAGCACCATGGATTCGGTTCGGTATTCGTGTTGTGCGCGGTGCTGATGGGAGGCTGGCTGGTGCTGGCTCTGGGCATGAAACCGCCACCGGCAGTCAAGACCCGGATGTTCAGGGTTGAGAATTTGAGCGCATCCCAGGCGCAGGAATTGCGCGCATCCCTTGCAGGTGTTTCAGGGGTGGTCGACGCAGCTGTCCTGGCTGACGAAGGGGTGGCAATGCTCAAGGTAAAACAAAGCGGCTGGGATGAAGCAGCCGCCATGAAATTGATCAAAGGGGGAATTTAGATGGCATCAATAAACAAAGTCATCCTCATCGGCAACCTGGGCAATGACCCGGACATGCGCTACCTGCCAAGCGGCGATGCAGTGGCAAATTTCTCCATTGCCACCACCGAAAAATTCAAGGACAGAAGCGGCGAAATGCAGGAAGCGACCGAATGGCATCGCGTTTCGTTCTTTGGCAAAACCGCTGAAATTTGCGGGCAGTACCTTAAGAAGGGAAGCTCGGTGTACATCGAGGGTTCGTTGCGTACCCGCAAATGGCAGGACAAGGAAGGCAACGACCGCTATACCACCGAAATCAGGGGCGACCGCATGCAGATGCTGGGCGGACGCAATTCGGCTGGCGGGGCTGCTGACATGGACAGCGCACCGCGCGCTTCTTCAAGCCGCCCGGCAAGTTCATCCGCACCTGCCAAGGCTCCGACAGGCGGCGCTTTTGACGATCTGGAAGACGATATCCCGTTCTAGTTTGAAGTAGTGTAGAAATACACAATCAAAAACGAGCCACAATGCGGAGAAAACTTGCGGGAGCGCTAGCTGCGCTCGCATTGCCTATTACTGTGTCGGCAGCGACACTGACTGAAACGGATTTCCTCGTCGATCTTCCGGTGGTGCTGTCTGCTTCCCGCTTGTCCCAGCCGTTAACCCATACCCCGGCCGCCGTCACGATCATCGATCAGGACATGATCAGCGCCTCGGGTTTTCGCGATATCCCTGATCTACTCAGACTGGTGCCGGGCTTTACCGTGGCTTACACGGATATCAATACTTGGGGCGTGGGCTACCACGGTATGGCCGATGCGTTTTCCAGGCGCATGCAGGTGCTGGTGGATGGTCGTTCGGTTTACCTCCCCGGTTTTGGCCAGGTTCAATGGAATTACCTACCACTTTCCATAGAAGATATCGATCACATTGAAGTCGTGCGCGGCCCCAATGCCGCCGCCTATGGCGCCAACGCATTCTTTGGCGTGATTAACATCATCACCAAGGATCCTTTGCAGGTGCAGGGCATGCATGCCTCCGGGCAGGTGGGAGGACAGAACAACCATGGCGCACTTGTGCGATATGGCGGCAGCACCGGAGATTTCCGCTATCGGCTGAGCCTGTTCGAAAACTGGCGAGACCGTTTTGACACACATTCAGAAAGAACTGATACCAAAAATCTGGATTTCAGGGGGGAATACAACCTTTCCAATACCGATGAAGTGACGGTCAATATCGGCCTCAGCCGCGCCCAGTGGCGCTGGGGGTATTCGGACGATGTATTCAACCCTGTTCGCGATGATGCCAATGCAGGCGGCGAGCATTTCCAGGTGAAATTCAGGCGGGTGACCGATGAACATACGGAATGGTCACTGCAGTTTTATCATACGCGCGACTTTCTTGAAGATTCTTATCTGGTGCCGGGAGATTTTCTGGTTGATTTCGGGCAGCAGCACTGGCGGGACGATCTCGAATTCGAGATGATAAATACCCTCAATGACAAGACGAGGATGGTGTGGGGCGCGGAAGCCCGCTGGGAGGGCGTGGATGCTTCAAAATGGTTTTTTTATGGCATGGATGCGCGAACCGGTGCAATGCAGAGGCTGTTCGGCAACATCGAGTGGATGCCTGAAGAGCGTTGGATAATCAACGGCGGCATCATGGCAGAACGCCACTACTACACGGGCATGGATTTCTCGCCACGCCTGGCAGTCAATTACCTTGTGTCACCTGATCATTCATTTCGCGCCTCCATCGGCCAGGCGTACCGCTCGCCGACTTTCTTCGAGGTTGAAGGCTATAACCCCTATGCCTATGCGCCTAATGGTGATCTTCAGCCCGAAAAGGTGTTGTCGCGCGAAATTGGATACATTGGCCATGTGCATTCATTGAATCTGGATGTTGATACGCGCCTGTTTAGCGACAGGGTGCGCAAAATCATTGGCGACACGGATATTGACCCCGGCCCTACGCGGGTACTGCAAAATTTTAATATGAATTTCGCCAATATCCGTGGTGCAGACATCCAGCTTAAATGGCGACCAGTCAGTGCTTTTGATCTGATCATGAACTTTGCCCGAGTGCATATTGATTCAAGCGACAATGACATTTCAAACTCCTCGCCGAAGAACAATTTTTCCGCGCTTGCGATGTATCGCCTGCCCGAGGGTTGGGAAGCCAGTATGGGTGTGTACAAGACCGGCACGATGAAGTGGATAGCAGGGGGAGACACCACGAAAGCATTTACGCGCGTGGATGCACGCCTTGCCAGAAAATGGAAGTTGCATGGCCACCCGGTGGAATTGTCGATAGTGGGACAGGATCTGGCCAACGAGCGCTATGCAGAGGAACTCAACACCAATCTCTTTGGCAGGCGCGCGTACGTAGGCGTGTCGTTTGACTGGTAACCAGTACACGACATAACCGGAGGGTGTATAAGCCCCTGCTTATAAAAGCATTTTTGGTGTAGAATCAGCGGCAATCCAACTTGATTTTTTAAGGAGTAAATCATGCCGATTTATGCCTATGCCTGCACCGCCTGCGGCCATGCCGAGGACATGATGCAAAAAATGTCGGACGCGCCGCTGACAACCTGCCCCAAGTGCGGCGCGGAAAGCTTTACCAAGCAGATTACTGCTGCAGGGTTTGCCTTGAAAGGGAGCGGCTGGTACGCCACCGACTTCAAGGGCGGCGCAAAGCCGGCCGAGAAGAAGGAAGAAGCACCCGCCCACGCCTGTGGCAGCGGCGGTTGTGGCGCCTGCTCCTGAACCTTTATAACCTGACCATTGGCGGGCGGCTTTTGCCGCCCCTGTCGTTTTCATGAAACGTTATTTCATTACCGGACTGCTGATTTGGGTGCCCCTGGGAATTACCCTGTGGGTGCTGAACCTGCTTATCGGCAGCATGGACCAGAGCCTGCTGCTGCTGCCGGAAAACTGGCAGCCCGAGAAGTGGGTCGGATTCCGTATTCCCGGCCTGGGGGCGATTCTGACCCTGCTGATAATTTTCGTTACCGGCCTGGCCACCGCCAATATCCTGGGACAAAAGCTGGTTGTCTTCTGGGAAGGTTTCCTGCTGCGCATCCCGGTGGTGAATTCCATCTACAACAGCGTCAAGCAGGTTTCCGACACGCTGCTTGCCAGTAACGGCCATGCGTTCAGGAAGGTGCTGCTGGTGCGCTACCCGCACCCCGAGGCATGGTCGATCGCATTCCAGACCAACCTACCGGAAGTGGTAGCGGGCAGCCTGCCGGAAGACCATGTGGCCGTGTTCATTCCCACGGCGCCCAGTCCGGTGAACGGCTTCTATTTTTTCGTCAAGAAAAGTGAAGCCATCGAATTGGACATGAGCGTCGATCAGGCTTTGAAAATCATCGTTTCCATGGGCGTGGCAACCAGCGATGGCGGCAGCACAAATCCAAACTCGCGCTTTGCTGTCCCCAGACAGCGCGTGAAAAATCAATAATCGAGACAAACAGCATGATGCGTACCCACACCTGCGGCGAAGTCAACGCCGCGCATATCGGCCAAAGCGTAACTTTCTGCGGCTGGGCGCACCGCCGCCGTGATCATGGCGGGGTGATCTTCATCGACTTGCGCGACCGCTACGGCCTGGTGCAGATCGTGTGCGACCCGGACATGGGCGAGGATTTCAAGCATGCCGAAGATGTGCGCCACGAGTTTGTACTGCGCATTACCGGCAACGTGCGCGCCCGTCCCGAG
>JAHENE010000197.1 GCA_024643305.1 Thiobacillaceae bacterium
CCAGCAATACAGCTACCTCGGCCATGCGCCGCGCCACACCGGACAGGCGCTCGCGATAGTCGGGAAAGTGCTTTTCCAGCAAAGGCAGGATGTCCTGACGCAGGGCATTGCGAGACAGCCGGGTGTCGGTGTTGCTGTCATCTTCCACCCATTTGAGGTGATGTCGCGGCGCATAATCGATCAGCGAGGATTTTGGCACCCATAGCAAGGGGCGCAAAAGCAGCATACCTTCATGGACACGCGCTTCAGGCATCGCCGCCAGTGCACGGGGCTCGCCACCGCGCAATAACTGGAACAGCACCGTTTCGGCCTGGTCATCCAAGTGGTGTGCCATTACCACGGCATCGACTCCGGGTTTGACCAGCGCAGCATAACGAGCTTTGCGGGCAGCGGCTTCCAGCCCTTCGGCGGATTTGCGTGGAATCTTCACCCGAACAATTTCGCAGGAAACATGCAAACGCGCGCACAGCGTCAGGCAGAAGTGTGCCCAGTCGTCTGCCTTGGGGTTAAGCCCATGGTGCACATGCACGGCGGAAAGCTCAAACGGAAAATGCGGCGCGAGATGCGCCAGCAGATGCAGCAGGACAACAGAATCCACACCGCCAGAAAACGCCACACGCAGGCACGCACCGGGTTTGAAATGGCGAGACAGGCAGGTTTCTACCTGCCGTGACAGATCAGGCTTGCTTGTCTTCTTTGTAGCGGCCATAGGCCATCAACCGCTGGTAACGCTTGTTGAGCAAACCATCCAGCGGCTGGTTGCGCACTTCGGCCAACGTATCGGCCAGCGCCTTGCGCATACCGGTATACATTGCGTCCCAGTTGCGATGTGCGCCGCCCAGGGGCTCAGGCACGATTTTGTCGACAAGTTCCAGCGACAACAGACGTTCGGCTGTAATGCCCAGGGTTTCCGCCGCCACCGAAGCCTTGTCAGCACTTTTCCACAGGATGGAGGCACAGCCTTCTGGCGAGATTACAGAATAAGTGGAGTACTGCAGAATCAGGGTGCGGTCCCCCACTCCGATAGCCAGTGCTCCGCCCGACCCCCCCTCGCCAATCACGGTGCAGATGATCGGGGTTCTCAACTCGGACATCACGTACAGGTTACGTGCGATGGCTTCGCTCTGGCCGCGTTCCTCAGCGCCAATGCCGGGATAAGCTCCGGGCGTGTCGATGAAGGCCAGGATGGGGATCTGGAATTTTTCCGCCATGCGCATGAGACGCAGGGCCTTGCGGTAGCCCTCGGGACGCGGCATGCCGAAATTACGATACTGGCGCTCCTTGATGTCGCGACCCTTCTGGTGGCCGATGATCATGACCGGATCGCCATTGAAACGCGCAAGACCGCCGACGATGGCGGGATCATCGGCAAAGCCGCGGTCGCCGTGAAGTTCCTGGAAATCCGTGAACAGCCCACTGATGTAATCAAGGGTATAGGGGCGCTGCGGATGGCGCGCCACCTGGGAGATCTGCCACGAGGAAAGCTTGGCGTAGATGTCCTCAGTCAGCTTCTGGCTTTTCTTGGAAAGCCGTTTGATCTCTTCCGAGATGTCCAGCGCGGAGTCGTCCTGCACAAAGCGCAGTTCTTCTATCTTGGACTCCAGCTCCGAAATTGGCTGCTCGAAATCGAGAAAAGTGGTTTTCATCTGGATATGGCGATTTTATGAGGGGGATATTCTATCAGGCTTGGAAAAATCTCAGGCCCAACCTGCCCCTTGCAGGTACCCCAGTCCTGGAGAATGTCAGTGGTGATGATGTCCATGCGCCCCATGCGCATGCCCATGCTCGATCTCGTGCGGATCGGCTGCGCGCACTTCATTAACCTGGCAATGGAAACGCAAGGTTTGGCCAGCCAGCGGGTGATTGCCGTCCACCACCACCTTATCGTCGGCGATGTCAGTTACGGTGTAGATGAGCACTTCGCCCGAGGATTCGCCGTGCCCCTCGAATTGCATGCCGACCTCGATCTCTGGGGGAAAAAT
Source organism: Thiobacillaceae bacterium (assembly GCA_024643305.1). Classification (GTDB taxonomy): domain Bacteria; phylum Pseudomonadota; class Gammaproteobacteria; order Burkholderiales; family Thiobacillaceae; genus UBA6918. Next base: position 1,983 of record JAHENE010000197.1, read on the forward strand.
ACTGCGGTCTTCAACCCGCACAAGCTGCTCGTCGTATTCACCAAAGGCATCGTCGGGTTCCATGACCACATCCACTGCATCGCCTGCCGATTTTCCTTCCAGCGCCTTTTCCACCGCCTCGAACACGTTGCCGTAGCCGCCGTGCAAGTAACTGTGCGGCTCGTCGCTGCGTTCGAGCACCTCGCCATCCATGCTGGAAAGGCTGTAGGTAATGGTTACGACAGTATTTTTGGCTACCTGGCTCATGTTGCTTCCTTGATTAGTTCGAGAATTTCCTCGGCGTGACCTTTGCTCTGCACACCGTAAAGCGCATGCTGGATGACGCCTTTTTTATCAATCACAAAAGTGGAGCGCACGATACCCATGCGCTTCACACCATCTTTTTCCTTTTCCTGCCACACACCGTAGGCTTGGCAAGCCTGGACTTCCTTGTCTGCCAAAAGCTGTACGCTAATGCCGTGCTTATCGCGAAAAGCGCCGTGGGAAATACAATCATCGCGCGAGATACCGAGGACAACCGTATCAAGCGCGGCAAACTCGTTTTCAAGTTCAGAGAACTCAATGCCCTGCGTAGTGCAGCCTGGCGTATCGTCGCGCACATAAAAATAGAGCACGACATTTTTCTTGCCCTTGAACTGTTTTAGTTCCACAAGACTCATGTCGGCATCCGGCAACGAGAAGTTCGGCGCCTTGTCACCTTGTTTGAGCATTATTCATTTTCTCCGCAAATGCTGTTTTCCAAGATTCTAGACCGGTAATCAATTCAAGCAAACTGGCATAATGAAAACATGAAATTACAATTATTGGGTGGGCTGACCGTCCGCCAATTCCTGCGCGACTACTGGCACAAGCAACCTTTGCTGGTGCGCAATGCCATTCCCGGTTTCAACGGCCTGCTCTCCCCGGCCGAGATGATGGAGCTGGCCTGCCGCGACACGGTGGAATCACGCCTGGTGTGCCAGGCAAAGAACTGGTCGCTTGATCATGGGCCGTTCAGATCAACGGATTTCAAAAAGCTGCCCAAGCAAAACTGGACCCTGCTGGTGCAGTCGCTGGATCATCACCTGACCAGCGGTGCGGCGCTGCTGGAACAGTTCACATTCATCCCGCGCGCCAGACTCGATGATCTGATGGTGAGTTACGCTGTACCCGGCGGCGGCGTAGGGCCGCATTTCGATTCCTATGACGTATTCCTCCTGCAGGGCAAGGGGCATCGTCGCTGGCGCATTTCCGCGCAGGAGAACCTCGACTTGGTTGAAAACCTGCCGCTGAAAATCCTCAGCCATTTTGAGTCCGAAACCGAGTTCGTGCTGGGACCGGGCGACATGCTGTACCTTCCGCCAAAATATGCACATGACGGCATAGCCGAAGACGACTGCATGACCTATTCCATCGGCTTTCGCGCGCCCAGCTTCCAGGAACTGGGCGAAGGATTCCTGAATTTCCTGCATGACGAACTGGAACTGCCGGGCCGTTATGCCGATCCGGATCTGGTCCTGCAAAAACACAGCGGGGAAATTCCCCGGGCCATGCTGGAACAGATTGCCGAAAACCTGGACCGCATTCGTTGGGACGAGGACACGACTGCGGCGTTTGTAGGACGTTATTTCTCCGAACCCAAGCCCGATGTGTTTTTCTCTCCACCAGCAAAACCGCTGAGTGAAAAGGTTTTCATGGCACGGCTAACGAAGCATGGCTTCAAGCCGGATGTGAAATCGCGCCTTCTGTTCAGCGGTACGCAGTTTTTCATCAATGGCGAGGATTTCGGCGCCACTGGCGCCGAGCGCAAGGCCTTGATGCAACTGGCGGATACCCGCACATTACCGCCAGCCAATTACGGCAATGCTCTGGCTGGGCTATTCTATGAGTGCTATTTGGCCGGATGGGGAGACATTGCATGATGGAAAACGCAACCTGGTTTGAAACACCGCCCGATTACGTAAACGCCCTGAACACGCTACTAACCCAGGCCAATCTGCTTGTTCGCATTTATGACTGGGATCTTTCTGATGGCGGTTATGAAACCCCCGCGCGCATCCAATTATTGACAGAATTCTGCAAACAGGGTGCCGGCAGGCAGTTGCGCATTCTGCTTGCGGACGACGCATATCTCAG
>JAHENE010000198.1 GCA_024643305.1 Thiobacillaceae bacterium
CTGGTTGTCAACGCCGAAGAAGGCCTGGATGAAATCAGCCTCGCCAGCCCTACTTATGTTGCAGAACTCAAAGACGGCCAGGTGTTTGAGTACATCATCGAACCCGGCGCTTTCGGTCTGCCGCAAGTCGCCGCCAGCGAACTGGTGGTCAATGGCAAGGATGAAGCTGTCGCCATGTTGAAAGCGGCACTGGACAACCGCCACCCGGCTGCTTCCGCCATTGTCGCGCTCAACGCTGGCGCGGCAGTGTATGTGTCGGGCTGTGCGCCCAGTCTTGAGGAGGGAATTGCCCGTGCCAAGGCGGCCATCGAATCCGGTGACGCCAGGGCCAAGCTCGCGGCCTACACAACATTCAGCCAGTCATGAGTGACATTCTTAATAAAATTCTCGCCACCAAGCGCGAGGAAATCGCTGCCGGTCTGAAGTTAGTGTCGCTTGCAGAAATGCAGGCGCGTGCCAAAGAGCAGCAGCCCGCGCGCGATTTTGTCGGGGCCATTCGCGCCAAAATTGCCGCCGGCAAACCAGCCGTGATTGCCGAGATCAAGAAAGCCAGCCCCAGCAAGGGTGTGTTGCGCGAGGATTTCCGCCCGGCGGAAATCGCCGCGAGCTATGAACAGGGCGGGGCGGCGTGTTTGTCCGTACTCACCGATGCCCAGTATTTTCAAGGCAGCGCCGAATACCTCAAACAGGCTCGCGCAGCCTGCTTGCTGCCAGTCTTGCGCAAAGATTTCATCATCGACCCGTATCAGGTCTACGAGGCCCGCTCCATGGGCGCGGACTGCATTCTGTTAATCGTGGCGGCGTTAAGCCTGTCCGACATGCAAAAACTGGAAGCGCTGGCTTTTGAGTTGGGCATGGCTGTGCTGGTGGAGTCGCACAACGCCGAAGAACTTGACGCTGCCCTGCACCTTGAAACGCCATTGCAGGGCATCAACAACCGCAACCTGCGCACTTTTGAGGTCAGCCTGAACACCACCCTCGACCTGTTGCCCAAAATCGGCCCTGAACGCATTGTCATCACCGAGTCAGGAATTCTGGGCCCTGATGATGTCGCCCTAATGCGCAGCCGCAGGGTGAACGTATTTCTGGTGGGCGAAGCCTTCATGCGCGCCGAAAATCCCGGAAATGCATTGGCACATTTGTTTGCATAAGTTGCCTGCTTTTTAAGGCTGTTGCGCATATGCAACAAAAATCCCCCAAAGATGCAATAAAACAACACGCTGATTAATAAGGGCTTTTGTTTTTAAATCTGTGTAACGTGGTTTTTTGTCCACATCAAGTATCTGTTAATTTCAATTCAGGAGCGCTTTTCCTTGAACCGGCTCGACCAAGCCCGGGATAATTGGCCTGTCCATTCAGGACAGCTCTGCAGAGCTTTCTAAAATTCTGTAAAAGGAGAATGTAATGCAAAAGAAACTGATTGCCCTGGCCGTGGCTAGCGTGTTCGCAGCCCCCGCCTTCGCAGCCACTTCCAACGTTGACGTCTACGGCAGCATCAATGTGTCGTTGGACAACATCGACAACGGTGCCGTTCGCAGCAACAGCATGGTCACCAACAACAACTCTTTCCTCGGCGTCAAAGGCTCCGAAGATCTGGGTGGCGGCCTGTCCGCAGTGTGGCAGTTGGAAACCAACGTCAGCTTTGACGGCAACGGCAAATCTGTTGCAGCCGGCAAAAACCTCGGTACCGGCGGCAGCAACCTGTTCGGCACCCGCAATACCTACGTTGGCCTGAGCAGCAAGAGCATCGGTACTGTAGTAGCCGGCGTGCACGACACTCCCTACAAAATGGCTACCGGCAAGCTGGACCTGTTCGTGGGCACCATCGGTGACTACAACACCATCTTCGGTTCTGCTGGCGGCGGCTGCGGCAACTCCTCTTGCTTCGACCTGCGTACCGGCAACACCATCGCCTATTTGTCCCCCAACTTCGGCGGCTTTGATGTGAAAGCTGCCTACGTGATGGGCGAAGGCAACAAAGTACCAGCGACCCCTAACCGGTCCTCTGCTTACTCCCTGTCCGGCACCTACGCCAACGGTCCCCTGTTTGTGACCGCTGCTTACGAGAAGCACACCAACGTTAATGCCGACTCCAACTGCAACACTGGCGCAACCTGCCTGACCACCGGCACCGGCACCAATGACGACCACGCCTGGAAAATCGGCGCTGGCTTCAACGTTGGCGATCTGGGCTTGGGCGCAGCTTACGAGAAAATCGGTGGCGATTCCTTCAAGCGCACCGCTTGGATGGCCAATGCCTCCTACAAGCTCGGCAGCATCAAGCTGAAGGCTCAGTACACCACTGCTGGCAAAGTTAACAGCGCTGCTGACACCGGTGCTGACCAGTGGGCCGTGGGCGCTGACTACTCCATGAGCAAGCGCACCACCATCCAGGCAACCTACGCCAAGCTGAACAATGATGCAGCTGGCACCTGGGTTCTGGGCCAAGGCGCAACCTACAAGCAGAGCACTACTGGCGCTGATGTTGATGGCTTCAGTATCGGCATCAAGCACACCTTCTAATCTGACTTAGGTCAAATTGGTTGATTGAACGGGCTCCTTCGGGAGCCCGTTTTTTTATGCCTTTGATGATGGCGGCTTGATTGCCGGTAGAAAGGCATTGAGTTGTAGCGCGATGTTATAGTTCGCGTACTGCCCAGTCTGTTTGATTTATGCCGGCTTCTTCCAAAACGCATTTGGCCCCCAGCCCTTCGAATTCCTTGCTTGCCGAAGCCATCGAACTGCATCAGCAGGGCCGGGTACAGGAAGCGCAGGCCCGGTACACCCACATCCTCACGAGCGAACCCGGCAATATTCAGGCACGTTACTATCAGGGGCTGCTGCGTTTGCAAAGCGGCGAGACAGCCGCCGGCATAGCCGCGCTCAAGCAGGTCATCAAGCGCCAGGCCGGTCATGCAGAAGCGCATTACAACCTTGGGCTGGCGTATAGCGGGCAGGGCAATCATCAACAGGCGCTGCGCTGTTTCGAGCGCGTAGTCGCGCTTCAGCCTGACATGGCGGAAGCGCAGTTTTACCTGGGCATGACCTTGGCCACACTGGGCCGACCAGAAGCCGCGTTACCTTGTTTTGAGCGCACGATTGCTCTCAGGCCGGAACTGTCCGAGGCCCACCTCAACCTTGGCAGCGCGCTGAACGATCTTGGGCGCCCTGGGCAAGCTGTTGCACATTTTGAACGGGCGCTGGCCTTGAGGCCGGGGTTGGCTGAGGCGCATAACGGGCTGGGCAATGCCCTGGCTTCGCAGGGGCTACTCGAGGCCGCCACAAAAGAGTTCAAGCAGGCAATTATTCACAAGTCCGATTTTGTCGAGGCTTTTGCCGGTCTGGGGGCGGCCTGGCAGGAAATGGGTCAAAGCAAGGCTGCCCGTGCGTGCTGGGAAAAGGTGATCGAATTCAATCCCGCGGATGCCATGGCACATGCATCGCTGGGGCGTGCCCTGACTGGCCTGGGCGAACATGAACAGGCATTGGCCTGTTTTGCGCGCGCCCGGAATCTGGGCGGGACCGGTTCCGAGACGGACTTGTGGCTGGGGCAAGCCTTGTGCCAGATGGGGCGGGATACAGAGGGACTCACTTATATAGAGCGCGCCGTTGCCGCGAATCCGGCCAATGAAACGTATTCTGGTGTCCTCCTATTCCAGCTGCACTACCCCTCCGGGCTAGCGGCTGAGGAAGTAGCCGCCAGGCACCACGCTTTTGGCGAACGCTTTGGAGAGCCGCTGAAATCGGGGTGGCAAACGCACGCCAATACCCCCAATCCCGAACGGGCATTACGCGTGGGATTTGTTTCCGGAGATTTCTGGCGTCATCCAGTGGGATTTTTCATGGAAGGCCTGCTCGCTGGTTTGAAGGAGACACAACTCGAGGTGGTTGCCTACGCCAATCAGGTGCGAAGTGATGAACAGACCGAGCGCCTGAAAGCCTTGGCCGCCTGGCGGGCATGCAAATCTCTCGGTGACGATGAACTGGCTGCGCAGATCCGCGCTGACGGGATTGATATTCTTGTCGACCTTTCCGGACATACGGAAGACAACCGCCTGTTGGTTTTCGCGCGCAAGCCGGCGCCAATTCAGG
>JAHENE010000199.1 GCA_024643305.1 Thiobacillaceae bacterium
GCGAGCAGGCCTGAAACTGGCGGTATACAACCGAACCCATGAGGTGGCGCGCGAACTCGCTGAAGAAGAGAAGAATTTGCGTGCAGTTGAAAGCTATGAGTCCTTGATCGACAGCCTGACTTCGCCCCGCATTGTATGGTTGATGTTGCCTGCCGGCGAAGCTACCGAAACGGCTGTACAGACCATGTCGGGATTGCTTGCGCCAGGAGATTTGCTGGTGAATGGTGCCAACGCCTATTACCAGGACAGCATGCGACATGCACAGGAACTCGCTGCCAAGGGCATTGATTTTGTCGATGCGGGTGTTTCTGGTGGTGTTTGGGGCCTGGCTAACGGTTATGCACTGATGGTGGGCGGCACGCCCCAATCGGTGGCGCGTTTGCAGCCCTTGATCGAGGCGCTGGCACCGGCATCGGACAAGGGCTGGGTGCATTGCGGGCCGGCGGGCTCTGGGCATTTCGCCAAGATGGTTCACAACGGAATCGAATACGGCATGATGCAGGCACTGGCTGAAGGGCTGGCGCTGATGAAATCCAAGACCGAGTTCAATTTTGACCTGGCGGCGGTGTCGGAATCCTGGCGCCACGGTTCGGTGGTGCGTTCATGGCTGCTGGATTTGACGGCCGAGGTATTGAAGGAGGACCAGAACCTCGAAAACATTCAGCCCTTTGTCGCGGATTCGGGCGAGGGCAGGTGGACGGCGCTGGAAGCTATCAATCAGCGCGTGCCGGCGCCGGTGATGTCGCTGGCTCTGATGATGCGCTATGCCACGCAGGGCAACAACGACTATCCAGCCAAATTGCTGGCCATGATGCGCAATGCATTCGGCGGACACAAGGTATAGCCGAAGTGAGCAGTACGCCTGATACCCCCTGCGCGCTGGTGATATTTGGCGCTACCGGCAACCTGTCCAGCCTGAAACTGTTACCGGCACTGTTCCATCTGGAGCAGGCTGGTAGGTTACCCGAGCACCTGTCCATCATTGCCTTTTCACGGCGCGACTGGAACAATTCCGACTGGCGCGCCCATCTCAGCGAAATATTGCACCAAAGAATCGGTGAAGATTTCACCGAAGCCGCTGCTGAGCATTTTTTCTCCCGTTTCACTTATGTGCAAGGCGAATTTCAAGATCCAGCGGCCTATGCACGCCTGCTGGAAGCATTGGCGCGGCCGGCCATGGGCACGTGCTCGAACGTCGTGTTCTATCTGGCAATCAAACCTACTGAATATCCCGCGGTGATCAGAAACCTGGAAGAGTCCGGCCTGAATGAACCACGCGGACTGCATCGCATTGTTGTCGAGAAGCCTTTTGGCGAAGACATCGAATCGGCGCAGGTGCTTAACCAATTGCTGCATCGTTGCTTCAATGAGGAACAGATATTCCGCATCGATCATTACCAGGGCAAGGAAACGGTACAGAATCTGTTGGTGTTCCGTTTTGCCAACACTTTGATCGAGCCATTGTGGAATCGAAATTTCATCGACCACGTGCAGATTACCGTCGCTGAGGACATCGGCATTGGGGGTCGCGCTGACTACTACGACCGCGCCGGCGCACTTCGCGACATGCTGCAAAACCACATGATGCAATTGCTGACCCTGGTGGCAATGGAACCCCCTCCTGCACTGGAACCGGATGCGTTGCGGGACGAGAAAGTGAAAGTGCTTCGCTCCATCCGGCCCATTCCGCGTAAGGCGGTTCATGCCCACGCCTTTCGTGCCCAGTACGCCGCTGGTAGCGTCCATGACCAATCTGTTCTGGGCTATTCGCAGGAGGCAGGTGTTGAAAAAGGCTCGACGACAGAAACGTTTGTTGCTGCCAAGTTCTACATCGATAACTGGCGCTGGCGCGGCGTGCCGTTCTACCTGCGCACCGGCAAGCGGCTCAAGGAACAGCAATCGATGATTGCGCTGCGGCTGCGGCATCCACCCCAGCAGTTGTTCCGTGAAACGCCGCTGGAAACCCTGGAGCCCAATTGGATCATTCTCTCCATCCAACCCCAGGAGTCCATGCACATGGAAATTCATGTCAAACAGCCGGGGCTGGATATGGATACCCGTCTGCTGCAGTTGCATGCCGGTTTTCGTGCCATGAACGAGCGGGTGCTCGATGCCTACGAAGCCCTGCTGCTTGATGTCATCGAAGGCGACCGTACCCTGTTCATTCGTTTCGACGAGGTAGAATGGGCCTGGCGCGTGGTTGATCCCATTCTGAAGTTTTGGGCGCAGGAACGCGAATTCATTCATACCTATGCAGCTGGAACCTGGGGTCCGCAGGAAGCCAACCGGTTATTTGATTCGGAAGATCAGGAATGGCGAAACAGCTTGTAAGTGGGTTGTTGCTGTTGATGTTTTTTGGATTGGCGCATGCAGAGGATTCATCTCTGCAAAACAGCCTTGCCGGACACCCTTCGCCCTATCTTGCCTTGCATGGCAGCGACCCGGTGGCCTGGCTGGAATGGAATGCGGAAACCGTGGCGCGTGCCAGGCGCGAAAACAAACTCCTGTACGTGTCGGTCGGCTACTACGCTTGCCACTGGTGCCATGTCATGCAGCGCGAGTCCTATAAAAACAAAGAAATTGCCGCACTGCTCAACCGGGATTTCATCCCCGTCAAGGTGGACCGGGAACTCAACACGGGACTGGATGAAGCGCTGCAGGATTTCGCAGCCAAACTTTTGAAAATTTCCGGCTGGCCCCTGAATGCTTTCGTGACGCCGGAAGGCTACCCGGTTTACGTTGTACTTTATGAACCACCAAAAGAATTCCAGACGGTGCTAACACGGTTGTCGGATCGTTGGAAGAAGGACAGCGCGGGACTGAGAAAGCTTGCGCAGCAAGCCGTAACAGAAGGGAAGCAGATTCCTCCTGGGCAAACCTTGAATGCAACGATGCAGGGTCGGTGGGAAAAAGCTTTTCTGCAACAAACGCGGGCAGACATGGATGAACTTCGCGGCGGGTTTGGCGAAGTCAACAAATTTCCCATGGCGCCGCAGTTGGCGCTGTTGCTGGAATTACAGGCGGCCAAGCCGGATGCAAAGCTGGAAAATTTTCTGCGCCTGACATTGGACCAGATGGCCGCGCGTGGGCTGAGTGATCATGTGAACGGTGGGTTTTTCCGCTACACCACGGATCCCGGCTGGGAGACCCCGCATTTCGAGAAAATGCTCTATGACAATGCGCAGCTGGCCAGGATTTATCTGCGGGCGGCGCAGGTCATGAAAGAGCCCCGTTACAAGACGGTGGGCTTGAGAGCAGTTGATTTCATGCTCGAGACACTGACTTCGCCCGAGGGTGGTTTTTTTGCCAGCACTTCTGCGGTGGATGAGCAGGGCAGGGAAGGTGCTTTCTATTTGTGGAGCGCAGCCGAGCTGGAAAAAATATTGGGCGCTGCCGAATATGCTGCCGCACATCGCGTTTGGCGACTGGATTCTCCGGCGCCTTTTGATCTGGGATATCTGCCCGCAGAGTGGATAAGCCCGACAGATTCGGAGCGGGCACTTTTGCAATCAGCAAGTGCCAGACTCCGGCAGGCCCGCAATAATCGCTCCCTTCCTAAAGACGCCAAACGTAATGCAGGCCTGAACGGACTTGCCTTGTCTGCGTTAAGCGAAGCCATGCGCGTCGATGTTCGATACCGTCAGGCAGCAGAAAACACCTATCGCTTCATTCGCGAGCAGATGGTGGGCTCCGAGGGTTTATATAAATCTGTAGCGGGTGGCAGAAAACTGGCTGGTGCAGAACTGGAAGACTATGCCTATGTGGCGCAGGGTCTTCTGGATTATGCAGATGCTGCCAAGGATGAGCAGGCAGGCAAGGATGCGATTGCCCTGGTGCGGGCAGCATGGCAAAAATTTTCCACCGAGCAGGGGTGGCGACGGGAGGAACAGGCTCTGCTCGCAACCGTGCGGCCAGAAGCAGTACTTGCTGACGGCCCGGCAGCTTCACCCTCGGCTGTGTTGATCATGACCACGCTCAGACTGGACGAAGCCGGCTTGCATGTCCTCGCACGTGAAGCCATGCAATGGCACTCCCCGACTATGGCGCGCGATCCTTTCAGTTAT
>JAHENE010000200.1 GCA_024643305.1 Thiobacillaceae bacterium
GAAGGCATACGATGTGGCGTTCTCGCTCGGCGACGGCCTGCGCCCCGGCTCGATCTACGACGCCAACGACGACGCGCAGTTGGGCGAGCTGAAAACCCTGGGCGAACTCACCGATATCGCCTGGAAGCACGACGTGCAGGTAATGATCGAAGGCCCCGGCCACGTGCCCATGCATCTGATCAAGGAGAACATGGATCTGCAGCTGGACTGGTGCAAGGAAGCACCGTTCTATACGTTAGGGCCATTGACCACTGACATTGCCCCAGGCTATGACCACATCACCAGTGGAATTGGTGCCGCCCAAATCGGCTGGTACGGCACAGCGATGCTGTGCTACGTCACACCGAAAGAACATCTGGGCCTACCCAACAAGGCTGACGTGAAGGAAGGCATCATCACCTACAAGTTGGCGGCCCACGCGGCCGATTTGGCCAAGGGCCATCCCGGTGCGCAGATCCGCGACAATGCGCTGTCCAAGGCGCGCTTCGAGTTCCGCTGGGACGACCAATTCAACTTGGGCCTTGACCCGGACAAGGCGCGCGAATTCCACGACGAGACCCTGCCCCAGCATGGGGCCAAAGTGGCGCACTTCTGCTCCATGTGCGGCCCGCATTTCTGCTCCATGAAGATTACCCAGGACGTGCGCGAGTACGCTGCGAAGCAGGGAGTCAGCGAACAGGAAGCGCTGGCCAAGGGCATGGAAGAGAAATCCATCGAGTTCGTAAAGCAGGGCGCAGAGATCTACCGCAAGGCCTAATGGAATGATGTCTGGCTCTGTTACCCTCGATTGTTCGCTGGAGGGGAAACCCTTCCATGTGATCTTGAGTGATACTGCTCAGCGTGCGTTAGCTGCGCGTAGCACGCCTCTGGTTGCGGAAATGGAGTTGTATTTTTCCTGCCTGATACGGCTAAGAGTGCGCTTTTACGACGATGATCCCGATGCCAGCGCGACACGGATCAACGACCAGCTTTCAGTGCGTTTTCGCCCGGTTGTCAGTCAGCGTTGCGACCTGCATGAAGTCGAGGGGAAGCCTCCGCTTGCCGATGCGCCACTGGCCAAACGCGCGCCGTTCGTGCCTCACTGGATACGCCTCGATTACAGGAAAGACGAGTGGCTGGGGGAATTCGGGCATACCGCACTTCCCTGATGAAGCACTGCTTTGTGCTTTAGCCGTTTGCGTTGTCAGCTTCCAGGGCTGCCTTGTCCTGATTGGCCAGGAGTTTTTCCAGCTCAATGGCAGGCATGGGCCGCGCAATAACGTAGCCCTGCGCTTCATCACAACCCATTTCTCTCACCAGTTCCAGTTGCTCCTTGCTTTCTACGCCTTCGGCCACGGTGGTCAGGTTCAACGTGCGCGCGAGCGCAATGATCGTACGAACGATTTCCTGGTCTTCGGTGGCGTCATGAATGTGCCGGATGAAGGATTTGTCGATTTTCAGCGTCTGGATGGGAAAGCGTTTGAGGTAGGCAAGTGACGAGTAGCCGGTGCCAAAATCATCAATTGCAAGACGGAAACCGAGATTGCGCAGTGTATTGAGCTTGTCCAGACTCTCCGTGGTATTTTCCATCAGGAAAGTTTCGGTTATTTCAAGCTCGAGCAGGCCGCGCGCCAGGCATTGCGCCGAAGCATGCTCGGTCAGGCGCTCAATCAGGTTGAGGTGTGCAAATTCCTTGCCGGAGATATTGATGGAGAGATTGATTGCTCGAATGGAAAGTTCCTGCAAATGCCGTGACTGCTTGCAAACCTGGCCCAATACCCAATCACCGACCTCCTCGATCATGTTGGAGTTTTCAAGGGTTTTAAGAAAAGTGCCGGGTTGCAGTACACCTTGGTCGGGATGGTTCCAGCGCAGCAAGGCCTCTGCTCCGGTGATTCGGTTGCTGACAAGGTCCAAGCGCGGCTGGTAATAAACCTCGAATTCTTCACGTGTAATGGCAAGACGCAATTCCTTTTCCATGCGCAGGCGGAATTGCATTTCGTCATCCATGTCGGTGCTGAAAAACTGAAACCGGTTGCGGCCTCCCCATTTGGCTCGGTAAAGGGCCAAATCAGCATTTTTGATCAAGGTTTCTGCCTTGCCTCCCGAATGCGGAAACACCGCGATGCCGACCGAGATGGTGGTGCGCACTTCATGGGCATCGATTATGAAAGGTTTGCGCATGACATCGACCAACTTGCCCGCGAAAGCGGCAACATCTCCCGCGCCCTCGATATGCGGAAGGATGACCATGAATTCATCCCCGCCCCAGCGAGCCAGCAAATCCTCTTCGCGAACATGGGCAGACAGGCGCTCGGAAGCCATCTTCAATACATGGTCGCCGTAATCGTGTCCCATGCTGTCGTTAATGTCCTTGAAGTGGTCAAGGTCGAAGAACAATACAGCTGACTGCCGGCTGGTGCGCTTTGCCGCGGCAAGGACATGGCGCAGGAAATCCTCGGCAGTTTTGCGGTTGGACAAACCGGTGAGCTGATCGTAACGGGTCAGTGCCTGAAGTTTTTCCTCGGCCTTTTTGCGTTCCTTGATCTCCATCATCAGGCTGGTGTTCATGTCATCAATGCGCACCCTCCGGTTGCGCTCATGAACCCAGAGTGCAAAAAAAACTATGACGGCCGCACTGAAAATCAGCCAGTAGGTAATAGTGTCGCGCCAGATTTTTTGCTCGGCCTCTTCAAAGAACCCCGGTCGCGGCCGCGCTGCAAGTTTCCAGCTGGTGTTGGGTATGGCGGTGAGGCCAAGTAGTTGTTTCGCTTCTTTGGCGCTGAGGGGAGGCAAGTCCATCGCGGACCTGAGGCCGGTATCGACGGTCAGATCTTCGTTCAGGGTTTTGTCGCCGCTTAGCAGAACAAGTTGATGGCCCGGGAGTTCATGCAGTTTCAGCAGCTGCTGAAGGGTTGCAGCATGTATACCCATGAAGAAAAATCCGCCTTGCGGGTTTTGCGCGATGATATCGAAATGTTGCTGGAACTTGTTTCCATCACGCGTGAAATGCGTGCTGGGCGTGTAAACGGCATCCGGGTCCCCGGATTGGGTGATGACATAACGCGCGATGTCGTTCTGGCAGCGGGGCCCGATAACCTGCAGGGGATTGGGAAGCAGCAATGCGCCAAACTCATCCACTAGGGAAAAGCTGATGACGTTGCTGAATACGGCATTGAGACGGCGGCCGAGCTCGACTTTCAGGTTGGGGTCGTCGGGATGTCTTGCGAGCTCGGCCAGCAGCGGCGCCTGCTGTTTTGCAAAAAGCGAGGTTGCGACATGGAGTCGGGAAATTTCGCGGCTGATGGTTGCCGCTGCACCATGAGCGGAATCCGTCATGATGTCGTTCTGGTGTGCCTTGTAATCCTCAATCAGAGAATTTCCATGCCAGCGCAATGCACCGCCCGCCAGTGCCAGAATGGCGGCGCAGGCGGCAATCACGGACCATGGACGAAGTAGAAATATGCGCATTGGCGGCTATAAGTTGGGAGAAATCCGAGGCCATAGGCAGGGGACTGTTCGGTGGGGTCCTGTGCATTCCATAACTGGCGCACCCGGGAAATGGCAGGTCAGGATTCCATGTGCTTACTATAACGGCTTGATTTGGCCTCTCGTTTAGCCCCTATTGGATACAAGGGCGTTTATACGGCCCCAAAGCATGAATACGATGCATGGGAGGGCGGTGGCATCATCATCATTATCCTTCACCCCCCGAACCCCCTGCAGTCATTTTAGAGGCTTGGCGTGCGGTATGATGCGGATGCGAGAACTCACTTGATCAACGCGATTACATGGACATCTTTCTTGTTTTAAAAACCCTGGTTATGGGCGTGGTTGAGGGCTTGACCGAGTTTCTGCCCATTTCCAGTACGGGCCACCTGATTCTTGCCGGCGATCTGCTTGGCTTTAACAACGAAAAGGGCAAGGTATTTGACATTGCCATTCAGTTGGGCGCGATCCTGGCGGTGGTATGGCACTACCGTACGCGTTTTTCGGCGGTGGCAGTGGGATTTGGGCGGGATCCGGCAGCTAACCGGTTTGTGTTGAATCTATTTCTGGCTTTTCTGCCGGCAGCTGTGC
>JAHENE010000201.1 GCA_024643305.1 Thiobacillaceae bacterium
CAGGGCAGCGGAGATCGTCAAGGCCATTCCCAATGTGGTCAAGGTTTACAACGAGACCACCGTTTCGGGTGTGACTTCCTATACATCCGAAGCCAATGACGCCAGCATTACCACCAAGGTAAAAACACGCCTGATCGACAACGGCAAGGTTGCCGCAAACCATGTCAAGGTCTACACCGAAGCCGCCGTTGTCTATCTAATGGGTCTGGTAACGCGCGAAGAAGGCGAGGCGGCAGCACAAATCGCCGCCTCCACCAGCGGCGCCACCAAGGTGGTCAAGCTGTTCGAATACATCGACTGACGCAAACGGCACCCTTGCTCAAACAATAACCCGCCCATGAAATACAAGGATCTGCGCGACTTCATCGCCCAACTCGAACACATGGGCGAGTTGAAGCGCGTATCGCTGGAAGTCGACCCCAAACTCGAAATGACCGAGTTCTGCGATCGCGTGTTGCGCAGCGAAGGCCCGGCCATCCTGTTCGAGAACCCAAAGGATCACAGCATCCCGGTGCTCGGCAATCTGTTCGGCACCGTGCGACGCGTGGCGCTGGGCATGGGCGAGGAAGACCCGGGGCAACTGCGCGAAATCGGCAGGCTGCTGGCTTTCCTGAAAGAGCCCGAACCACCCAAGGGACTGCGCGATGCCTGGGAAAAATGGCCGGTGCTGAAACAGGTCTTGAACATGGCGCCGAAGGAAATGGGCAGCGCGCCTTGCCAGGACATCGTGTGGGAAGGCAAGGACGTCGATCTTTCCAGATTGCCAATCCAGACCTGCTGGCCGGGTGACGCCGGCCCGCTCATCACCTGGGGACTCACCGTCACCAAGGGCCCGCACAAGAAGCGCCAGAACCTCGGCATCTATCGCCAGCAAGTGATTGCGCCAAACAAGGTCATCATGCGCTGGCTCGCGCATCGCGGCGGCGCGCTCGATTTCCGCGATTTCCAGCAGACCCATCCCGGCCAGCCTTTCCCGATTGCGGTTGCACTCGGTGCCGACCCCGCCACCATCCTCGGCGCAGTCACGCCGGTGCCGGACTCACTCTCCGAATACCAGTTCGCCGGTCTTCTGCGCGGCTCCAAAACCGAGGTGGTGAAATGCATCGGCTCGGACTTGCAAGTGCCGGCCAGCGCGGAGATCGTGCTCGAAGGCCACATCCATCCCGACGAGATAGCCGCAGAAGGTCCATTTGGCGACCACACCGGTTATTACAATGAAGTGGAGAAATTTCCGGTGTTCACCATCGACCGCATCACCATGCGGCGCGATCCGATCTACCACAGCACCTACACCGGCAAGCCGCCGGACGAACCCGCCATTCTCGGCGTGGCGCTGAACGAAGTGTTCGTGCCGCTGCTGCAAAAACAGTTTCCGGAAATCAGCGACTTCTACCTGCCGCCCGAGGGATGCTCATATCGCATGGCCGTGGTCAGCATGAAAAAGCAGTACCCCGGCCACGCCAAGCGCGTGATGTTCGGGGTGTGGAGTTTCCTGCGCCAGTTCATGTACACCAAGTTCATCCTCGTCACCGATGACGACGTGAACGTGCGCGACTGGAAGGAAGTGATCTGGGCGCTGACCACGCGCGTCGACCCCGCACGCGACACCCTCATCGTCGAGAACACCCCGATCGATTACCTGGACTTCGCCAGCCCGGTATCCGGCCTGGGTTCAAAGATGGGCATCGATGCCACCAACAAATGGCCCGGCGAAACCAACCGCGAATGGGGCACGCCCATCAGCATGGATGCCGACGTCAAGGCACGGGTCGATGCCTTGTTTGCCGAACTCAAACTCTAAACACGGTTTTTGTTTCGGCGCATTGGTAAATGCCGTTGAGAACGAGGCAAGCGAAAACAATCGTGTCTGACCCCATTTATTCTTTGATTATTTTTCCATTTATTCTTTCTTAAATAATTCATTGCACGGGCAGGATTCTGAATTTATTTTTTTGATAGAACAAAATCTCAAACAAGCATCGAGTGTTGGCTGATCGGTAAACCAGTCCGGACTCAGCCATCCCGCACCTTTGTAGTAATTCGTCTTGATACATCCGCTTCCCGCATTCGCCACCGCCTCCCGCAGAATGGTTTTGTATTCGGGTTGGGTCAGGCTGCTGTTGATTTCCCTAACACCTTCCGCAGGAACAAAGCCGGTCTTCTTCGATAGTCGCTCGATTTCGTTCTCACGCTTGGTGTTGATCACGAGGTTGATGTTTTTGAACTCTGCCGGAAATTCGGCCAAGGGGATGCGCTGCCAGTTCTGTCCGTCATGCTTGAAGACGACATAGGGCGGATTGGGGCGGCCCCATTTGTTGTAGGACAGGCATAGGTTGGGCTCGGCCAGGAGGTAGGGCGTGCCATTCAGGATGTGCAAGCCAAGCAAATTGAAGTTTGCGCGGCCCACGTCTTCGCCATATTCGCTGGTAAAGGAAAGTGTGTTGCCAGTACCGGGCAGGGTGAAGGTAATCTTCTGTTCCTTGACCGGCGCATTCTTGCCGGGCTCTGTGCGGCCACCGAAGCTTTGCGAACGCTCGACGATGATCTTGCTACCATCGTGCAGCAGCACTTCTTCCTACCAGCTTGTCGAGGCGCACGCGCTCAGGCTGAGCGTCATCAGCCATAACACGCAGAGTTTCGATATCCGGCCCAGCCGCGGCAATTGAACCTGCTTCATTTCTCCCCCTGTTTCTTGTTTCCCTGCATTGCGCACCGGGAATTATTCTGGAAGTAAACGCCTTCGCCCTGCTCGAAGCAATACGACTAAAGAAATAGGCCAACCGGCCTAGGCAACTTTCTTGGAGTCAGTCCATGCGGCAGGCAAGCAGCCGGTCTTTATTCGCTGCCTGCCACTGCGCACTCCACCCGCCCATCATTTCAGTTTCGCGATCAAATTGATTGCTTCGTCGCCTGCGATATCGCCAGGCGTGATGAAACCGCGCGGATTGTAGGGCAGCCTAACCCCAAGGCGCCGATACGCATTGGCCACGATTTCGGAACAGATAATTCCCTGCCGGACACGCATGCGGGGAAAGCGCAAACCGATCAGGTTCAATGATTGCCTGGCCGCAATCCTTGCCGTGCGCGCAACAGAATAAGGCCGTCCCAACTCATCCACCAGCCAGGAAAAGAATTCCCGTTGTCTTTCCTCGCTGACATGATCAATCCCGGCATGACGCGCCAGCACCAACTGGCCCCGGTAAGGCCGGCCGGAATGCTGGTAGTTGTCCAGAAAACTGGAAAGGCAAATTGGGCGCACTCCTGGTGACATTTGCGCCTCCAGTACCAGCACCCGGTCTACGGCAACCGGACGGAACAGGATGCCGACATGACTCCAGGGGCTCCCTGTCGCCAGCTTGATCGCATTCGCAAATATGTTCTGTCCTGAACAAAACAGCAAATCCCCAGTGCGCAGGGATGCCCTGATATCCGCGTAGTCCGTTGCGGCCAGAGAGCGCAGGCCAAAACGGTCCTGCGGCATTTTCCCGCCCGCAATGGGCTTTGCCGACTCTTGAGTATCAAAGCAGGGTAACAAGTCCGACATGCCCATCCACCTCCACCATCGTTCCATCCGGCAACCGGTTCAACACATCTTTCACGGCCATCACGGCAGGCAGCCCCAGTTCACGCGCGGTGACTGCGCCATGCGAAAGCGGGCCGCCCGATTCGGTAATGACGGCCGCAGCGCGAAAGAACAAGGGCGTCCATGCAGGATTGGTGGTGCGCGCCACCAGTACGGAACCCTGCACAAAGCCCGCAAAATCCGCCGTGCTGCGTACATGGCATACCTTGCCCCTGACTTTTCCGGGGCTGCCGGGAATCCCCTTTAGCGCACCTTCCGCATCGGCAACCGAAGTTGCCGCAACAGACAGATCGTGCCGAGGGGTTTCCTTGCAGGCAGCCGCATATTCCAGCTTCTCGGCGGCGATCTGTTGCCTGAGTTCCCCAAGCAAAGTTGCATCGCCCACGGCCCGGACCAACAGTTCCAGATCGGCGAAACACACGTCCATCGCCTCGTCCACGATGCCCGCTTC
>JAHENE010000202.1 GCA_024643305.1 Thiobacillaceae bacterium
ATTCTGGTCTCATTGTTTCTTCTCCTCCGTGCTTTCATCTGCCTGGAAGAAATAATGGCCGTAGGTCACGCGTAGCCTTGCGGCGCCGCTCTTGCTGTCCTTCTCCTGTAATTCCATGGCTTTCTGGCCAAATGCCTGGATGGCCTGACTGGTAAGCTTTCTTGCATAGGCGTGCAGGATTTCAGCGGACTCTTCGCTCAAATGATCAAAATAGGCGCTGCGTTCGAGCATGGGCGGGGCATCGCCACGTGTCAGGTTGTGCTCGCAGGCGCGCAGGTGGTCATGCACGTTCTTGCCAAGATAAAACAGTTTTTCGTCCAGCCCGTGGGTTGGCACGAAGGCATCCGCCAAGAGGACGACACGATCCTGATCATCGATGCGGGCGATGCCCAGCCTTAACCACTCGTCGAGCACCACCCGAGGGCGTATGTCTTTGCTGATGGATTGCACGAGCGCTTCAAAGCTCCTCTCCTTGCCGATGCTGGCAAAGCGGGGGAGGGGGAGCGGGCGTCCCTTGCTGTCAAGGTACTCCGCATGGGTGGTCCAGCGCGCTACGGCCTGTGCACCCAGCGAGACGGAAGGAGGGGGAGCATCGTTCCCGGTGACGATTTGTGTCCGCAGACGCTTCACATCCAGCCGGTGTATGCCTGTGAGCATGCTGACTCGGCTGTCTGTCTGTTCCTTGCCGGGCACCGGCATGCGAGTCGCCTCTTCCACGTAGGTGATTTTCAGGAGGTCGGCTAGATAGGGGTATTGCACGCTGTTATGGAGCATCAGCTTTATCAGCGGGCGCAATAAACGGCGTACGGCCCCGGTCAGGGGGCCTGGAGGCGCTACGGTCGGAGGAAGGCCGCTCGGGGTTCGCAAGGTTATTTGAATGTAAAAAAGTTACACATCTCAATGGGTTAACGGGCGCCTGGACGGCTTCCTTGAGTTAACAGAATCTAGTTTAACTACAACTTAAGACATATTAAAGAGTGCGGAGTCAGTGACGATATAGTTGGCGTGTAAAAAATATACACGTTTTTGTGGCTGGGTATTCATTGGATTTTCCGGGTTTCTGGCTGTTGTCTGAAACACAGGAAGAATATTTGGCCATTTTTCAGGTATGAATTCATGGAAGGGATATAAAAATGGAAGTCGTTTCGACCGTTCTGCGCCTGCTGCTGCTTCTGGGTCACCTTGTCGCTTTTGGGTTTGCCATAAGCGTCATCATGCGCGAAGACTACAATCTGCTGGTCAAGCGCAAGATCGATCCGGCAGCCATAAAAGAAACATCCAGGACAGTATTTTGGGGCCTGCTGGCCTTGACGATCACGGGTGCGGGGATCATCTGGATTGATACCGGCTTTGATTTTGCCGTGCTTGCAAGCAAAGGGAAAATACTTGCCAAGCTTAGCGTGGTTGGCGTTCTTGTTCTGAATGGCGCCATCATTCATTTCATTGCCTTCCCGGCATTCAGATCCCGGAAAAGCCTCGTACGCTATGTTCCGCTTCTTAGCGTGCTGGCCTCCATCAGTGGCGTGAGCTGGATGTATGCCGCGTTTGTGGGGATTGCCAAGCCTTTGGCGAGCATGCTGGGGTACGGCGGCTTTATGTGGCTTTATGGCGTTTTGTTGGTTGGTGGAATTCTCTTTTCTCAGCTTACGGTTCGCCCGCTTCTTTCCAGACTTAAGGTTGTATACCCAACTTTAGGCAACAAGCCGGAGCCGGTAATGAAACGACTGGTCAATCGGTTCAACAAAAGGGGCCGTATGGAAGCTGCAACTACACTTCTTTACCCAATGTGATTTCCGGGCCTTGTTTCGGGTTTTACTGCACACCCAAAGGCAGCGACCGTATCTGCGTATCCAGGGTGCTGAGTGCACCCTTTTTTTGTGAAGCTGTTGCCTGATGATCAAGTTGCCTTGTTAAGCAAGCGGAATGTCGGCGAGGAGCCATCCTTTAATTGACCGGCATAGACGGTGAGATGCGGGAATGGGATTTCAATGCCACGCTCATCAAAGGCCTTCTTCAGGCGGCGCAGAAATTCACGACGCACTGTCCATTGCTGTATCGGTGCAACCTTGAAGCGCAGCCGGATAATTACTGAGGAGTCACCCCAGTTGTCCACGCCCGCCAGATCCACGTCTTCCAGAATGATGTCCTTGAATTGCTCGTCTGCACGCATTTCTGAGGAGACCTCACGGATGACTGAGAAGACTTCGTCGATCTCTTCACGATAGGCCACGCCTACATCGATAACGGCAAAGGAAAATTCGCGCGTCATGTTCGTAACGGTGTCGATGTGACCATTTGGTACAAAGTGCACATTGCCGTCGTAGTCTCGCAGGCGCACATGACGCAGGGTGATGTCCTCTACAAGGCCGGCTTTGCCCCCGGCCTGCACCACGTCGCCATTTCGGATCTGGTCTTCGAGCAAAAGAAACAGGCCGGTAAAATAATCCTTGACCAGGCTTTGAGCGCCAAAACCGACAGCCAGGCCTAGAACGCCAGCAGTGGCAAGGATTGGGGCGATGGAAATGCCTAGCTCGGTGAAGACCAGCATGCCGGCAATAGCGATAATGAGCACATTGGCTATGTAGCGGAAGACACGGCCCAGTGTTTCCAGGCGGCGCTTGTCTTCGCCATTGCGCGAGCGGTTTTCCATGTAGATGCGGAATGTGCGGATACCCTTGTTGGCAAACAGCTTGAGCGCCCACGCGGCGATCAGGATGATCAATATGTGGATGGCGCTTTGGGTCAATGTGCCCAGATTGACGTGGTCGGCAAGGCCGAAAGAGGCAAGTAGAGCTTCCATGTTCGCTATCCTGTCAGGTTCTTGGTTGCAGAATGTTAGTGCTAGTCAGCAGATGCCTACTAAAGTTCAGAGTAATTCTGGAATGTGTCCCATAGGGGCTCGGCCGGTTGCAGGATGTATTAGCGCTATGTGCAGAAAATATATGCATAAAGATCTGGCCGACTATTTGCTTCGAATGAAGTAGGCAATACGCTCATCCTCGGATGAAGCGCACAATGCAACAAATAAGGAATACGCTGAAAAATTTATTGATTCCGGCTGACGGCGCAGCAGGCGTGCGACGGACTTCCGCTGTAGCCAGTCGATACCGTTAAGGGAAGCACATGGACAATATGCTTGACCGGTTGTGCGATATGTATGGTGTTTTGCCTCACTACTACGATATCTGGGGCAACCTGCATTTCACTTCCGATGCTGCGAAGCGCGCGTTGCTTGCGGCCATGGGCGTTGCGACCGGAACCGAGGAAGAAATGGCCGAATCCCTGTGTGCCCACGAGAGGAAAATATGGGTTCGCCCGCTTCCTCAGGTACGGGTAGTGCGAGAGACGTCGCAGCCCTGCAGGATCACTATCTCGCTGCCAGTATCAGATGAGGGCTTCGATTACAGGTGGTGTCTTCGCCGGGAGTCAGGCCAGGAAGATCGCGGTGATTTTGTACCCGCTTCCATGGAGGAAGCAGGGCGCAGCCATATCGATGGCCGTGATTATGTTCGCCGGGTCCTGGTATTGGATTTGACCGTAGAGGCAGGCTATCACGCCTTTTCCATCATGCGGGCCGAAGGAAGCGGCTTGCTGGCAGAGATGTCTTTTATCGTTGCCCCAGATAAGTGCTACCAGCCGCCCGCGATTCATGGCGATGGTCGTTTGTGGGGCTTCGCTGCACAACTTTATGGCATCCGCTCCAAGCGGAACTGGGGTGTCGGGGATTTCGGCGACCTGCACCGAATGATCGAGTTTTGTTCCGAAGTCGGTGCCGGTGCGGCATTGCTCAACCCTCTGCATGCGTTGTTTCCACACGCACCTGAACACGCCAGTCCCTACAGTCCTTCCAGCCGTGTTTACCTGAATCCGCTTTATCTTGATGTGGAGCGCATCGACGATTTCGCGGAGTGCGGAGAAGCACAGGAGATGCTGGATAAGCCTTCGTTTCGGGATCAACTGTGTTTGTTGCGCGCGGCAGATCAGGTCGATTACCGGGGTGTGGCTGAATCAAAGTCGAAAATTCTTG
>JAHENE010000203.1 GCA_024643305.1 Thiobacillaceae bacterium
AGTCTGCTGACCTGCAGGCACCTGCACGATGCCGCCAAGTATGTGGGCGAAATCAGCCGCAAGGAACAATTGCAGCACGCTGCGGCTTTTCAGGATGCGGGTTCAAATGCCAGTACCAGCGCAACCATGATCCTTGGCGGACAGATTGCGGGACGTCCGCCCGAGATCATTCTGATCTATCCGGAGGGGAACTACATCAGCGCCTCTCCTGAGACACCTTATCTGCAGATCGGCGAAACCAAGTACGGGAAACCCATACTCGACCGCATCATCTCGCCGGCCACCACACTGGAGGACGCAGCCCGCTGCGCCATGGTTTCACTGGATTCAACCATGCGCGCCAATCTCTCTGTCGGACCGCCAATTGAATTGGCCGTTTACCACGCAGACAGCCTGACCTTGCCTACACACCGCGTTTTCAAGCTGCAATCGCCATTCTTCAAATCCTTGCAAAAGAGTTGGGGCGAAGGCCTGCAGAGGGTCTTCAAGCGGCTGCCGCGTTTTGACTGGGAAGACCAGCCCTAGATAGCTTATCTGTCAGCTTTGACCAAGCGGTCAATGAATTGAAGCTTTTCCAGCACCTGACGTGAGGGCGTAAAGGGATAGGCATCCGGCATGCCCAGGCTGCGATTCAGCGCGTTCAGCGAACGGCTTAACCAATCCCATTCCTTGATCAGGGATTGAAACTCCGGAATATTCTGTTGTGGGTTCCGTTCCAAACAAACCGGTTGGTTCAGATTATGCTGAACATGCATATGGGATGCCGTTTCCAGGGTGTCGACGATATGCAGGTAATGCGCCCAGGTTTCTGCCCAGTCCTCCCAAGGGTGCATGCTGGCATAAGCGCTGATCCAGCGTGTAGGCCAGTCCGCCGGTGCGCCCCATTGATGGTGCTGCGCCAGCGCTACGTTATAGTCCACACGTTCATCGCCAAACAGCTCGCGAAACTCTGCCTGCCAAGGGCTTCCGGCAATCAGCCGATCCCAGTAGTAATGTCCGGATTCGTGTCTAAAATGGCCCAGCATGGTGCGGTAAGCCTCGCCCATTTTTTCGCGCATGCGCTCCCGCGAGCTGTCGTCGGCCTCGGCGATATTGATCGTGATCACACCACCCGCGTGGCCGGTATAAACGGGTGGGTCACAATCCAGTGTATCGGCGAACTCGTCCGAGCTGCTGGACCCTTCAAGGAGTTCGAACACCAATCCACGTTCAGGATCAATGTCACGCCCCACGATGGGCAGGTTGAGGCCATCCAGCGTAAATAACAACCGGCGCTTGGCTGCCTCGATGCGGTACCAGCGCTGTATGTTTTCCGGCTGATCCAAATTGGGAATGACACGTGTCAGTCGGCATGAGATGCAATAGGGATTTGGATCATCTGCATGAACCAGCCAGTTGCAGACCTGATGTTGGGTGTAATTTTGGCAGGGCCTATAAGCTGTCCGCGTCTCAGCGCCTGCTATCGGAACACGCCAATAGTCATCACCACCGACATCGAACCCGGTCAACTGGCGTGTGTCCGGCAACATGCCGACAGGTCGGCCACACTCCAGGCAGTGTGAATTTTCGAAATAAAGCGAATTGCCGCAGGCACAACGGAAGGATTTCATGGACTTGATTCTACAGAGGACAAGCTAATTGTATGTGGCTAATTACCGTTTTCCTCACAACAACGATGCTTGCCCATAATCAGGCACCGCTTTGCGCAAGCATTGGCGCAAAGAGTGCTGCAATGCCGAGGAACGAGAAGAAACCCACGACATCGGTCACCGTGGTCAAAATGATCGACGAGGCAGTGGCGGGATCCTGGCCGAAACGCCGCAACAGCATGGGAACCAGCGCGCCGGCCAGTCCGGCGACAAGCATGGAAATGATCATGGCCAGCATGATCACGCCCACCAGCACAAGCGAACGGCTCCAAACATAAACAGCCAAGCCAGTGGTGAATGCAACGGCAACGCCGTTGATGAGTCCGGTCAACGCCTCCTTGCCCACCACCTTTGGCCAATGGCGAAGGCTTATTTCGCGCAGCACTAATCCGCGCATGGTGATGGCCAGGGCTTGTGCACCCGCATTACCAGACTGGCCTGCCACCACGGGCAATAGCACGGCCAGTGCGGTGAACTGGGCGATGGTGCTTTCAAACAATCCAACGACGGCGGCTGCCAGAAAAGCCGTCAGCAAATTGATTTGCAGCCAGGGCAGACGCTTGCGCACTGCAAAAGTCGGGGACGACAAGGCGCGTTCGTCTGGACTGGCACCCACCATGGTTTGCATGTCGAGACTCGTCTCCTCCTCCACTGCCGCCATCAACTCGTCCTGGCGAATGACACCGACAAGGTTTCCATTGGTATTGACTACCGGCAATGTGGATATGGGCTGCTTCATCAGTGTTTCGACAACCTCTTCACGCGGATCGAGATCGCCAACGTGCACAACCACTCTATGGATGATGTCGGCCAGCGGCAACTCGCGCTCTGCCAGCGCCAAATCCTGAATTTCCACGAACCCGGCAAGCCGGCCTTCGTCATCGATGACAAACATCTCCCGCAAACCCTTGCGACGAATGTGCCTTAGTCGTTCAATCGCGTCACCCACCGACATACCAGTGCGAAGCGGAGTGACACGCGGATCCATCATGCGCCCGGCACATTCGTCAGGATAAGCGAGCAGGTCACGAAGCTCCTTTGCCACTTCAGTATTCAGGCGCTGAAGCCAGGCTTCCCGCTCGGGTGCATCAAGTTGCGCCAGCATGGCAACACTGACCAGCGGTTCGGCCTCCGTTAACAGATGTTGTGCCATTGTTTCGGGCAGTTGCTCCAAAACATCCATCGCGACATCTGGCGCGAGTGATTGCCATGCAAGTAAGGCGGCATGTGGTTGCTGCGCAGCGATCAATGCAGCCGCATTCGTCGATGGCATGGCCTCAAACAGGCGTGCAGCCTCGTTGGGATAGTCCAGCAGGAAACGTTGCGTCAACGCCGCCTCGGCCGGCGCCAGAGGGGTCAGATGCAACTCATTGCTCATCTTTTCTTTCCATGATGGGCGACACTTTCGGCAACAAGGTCAATCCGCTTTCAAGCAATCCGGAAAGCGTATGCCAATAACCGCGCGCAAACAGCTGGGACAAGCTTACATTTTCCTCTTCATCCTTGTATGTCGGCACAGAGCGCCTCAAGGCACGTGTCAGGGCATCACGAGTCATCATGCCAACCAGTCGTCCGTTCCGCTCAACGACTGGAAGCATGGAGCAGCCTTCCCAACCCGGGTGTGCTGGCGTTGCAGCCAGGGGCGCGTGCGCCATCAATATGTGGGATGGCCGCTGCATAATCGTCCCAAGCAAGGTTCCAGCCGAAGCTTTCAGCAGCACGCCGATATTTACCAGACCGACAAGATGTCGTTCGCTGTCCACCACAAACATCAAGGGATATTCATCCGAATCACCCTTTCTCATGCGATCAAGCGCATGTTCGACATGGGTGTCGGCAGAGAGCATGACAACATCTGGGTCCACCCAGGCGCCTACCGTATCTTCTGCATACCCCAACAGCATCGACGATGCCACTGAAATTGCAGTCGGAAGACCAGCAATCAGCAGCCTGCGCCGCGACTCCGGCACATAGCGCAGCACAGTCACAGTTGGCTGAGTTCCCATCGGCGCCAGCAACTCGAGTGCACGCTCATCCGTTAGTAAAGCAAGACAGTTAGCAGCTCTGTATGGAAGCATGTTGGACAACACGACTGCAGCAACCCGGGCAGGTGCATGATTGAACAGTTCTGCCGCATCTTCGTTCGTCAGCGATTCGAGAACTTGCGCCGCCTGGTATGGATGCCCGCGCATGAACTCGAGACTAAGCGTGTGATCGCTGTCCTTTACCATGTGTATGTTTATGGATTGTCTTGGCGCGTGATGAGCACAATCGCCTCGTCATGATAGACACGGCCGGGCAATACAACCCGGCCAGATTCGGTGTCGAGCACAAGTGAGGTTGTGGTGACGTCAACAATATGTCCCTCGTAACCT